>SKNK01000472.1 GCA_007120565.1 Nitriliruptoraceae bacterium
ATCCCTGCGATCAGCAGCAGTTGGAACACCGGCCACCACGCACGCACCGCGGGCACGGCGAGGACCACCGCGACTCCTAACAGGCCACCGGCGAGCAACCCGATCAGGTCTCCGCGTTCGCTCGCGACGACGTGCTCGCGCAACGTGCCGTCCTCGAGTTGGTAGGTCTCGGCATCGGCGTGGAGCACCTCCGCGTGGATACCTCGGAAGGCAAGCTCTGCGCGGGTCCGTTCGGCCTCCGCCTCGTCGGGTGCCAATGCGACGACACGGCCAACATCACCCATGATCGATGTCCTGTGCGTCGCTCTCCTGGTTACGTCGGGGAGGAGAGCTGCGCCAGAGGCGTCGGCCCCACCCTCGACGGGCTGCAACCCTGCTCGCGTTCTCGCTCGTGACCATGGCCTCCTCCACCGGCCCGGACCGGTCTCTAACGTGGATCTTGGACGACCGAAGGAGCGGTCATGGCCAGCGATGTCGTGGCCTACGCAGAGGGCCACGTCCGCGCGCTGATCGAGCAGGGAGAGGACCTCTCCGACCACAGCCTGATCATCGAGGTCGACAGCGAGGACCGTGATGTGCTGCGCCCCTACCTGCGGAGCTGAGCTGCCGACATCCCCGGCAGTCAGAGAACCACCGCGACGACCACCAGCAGGCCAAGCCCCAGGACGAACATCCCGCTGAGCAGCGCCTTGCGGGCCGCCTCGGGGTAGCCCGTCAGTTCCGGGATCAGGTCCGCGGCCGCGATGTAGACGAAGTTGCCGGCCGCGAAGGGCAGCAGCCAGGTGACCTCGAACCGGCCGGCAACCGCGTAGGCGACCCATCCGCCGAGCAGGAACGTCAGCGCGGACGCGAAGTTGAACAGCAGCGCGCGGGACCTGCTCCAGCCGGCATGGATCAGGATCCCGAAGTCACCCAGCTCCTGAGGGACCTCGTGGGCGGCCGCGGCGATCCAGGTCACCACACCGACCCGGATGTCGACCAGGAAGGCCCCAGCGACGGCAAGCCCTCCGATGAAGTTGTGGGCACCGTCAGCGACCAGGATGAGGTACCCCAGCGGCCCGTGCTCGGCGACCGCCCGGTGGCAGTGGTGCCAGTGGAGGAACTGCTCGAGGACGAAGAAGCTCAGGAACCCCCCGACCAGCCACAGGTACACCTCCAGTTCGTTGCCCATGGCGTCGACCGCTTCGGGGAGCATGTGCAACAGGGCACCACCGATCAGCGTGCCAGCGGCCAGAGCGACCAGCAGTGGAACGACGCGGTCGAAGGATCGCTTGGGAAGCAGCAACGTCAGACTGCCCGAGAGCGCCAACACGCTCATGACGATCCCACCGACCGTGATCCAGGCCAGCGTCGTCACCGGGCCACCTCCCGATCGGTCCGTCTGCCGCGGGTCGCACCGCTCTCGCGGTCCCGACTCCGTTCGGACCCGGCCACACCGACCGAACCGGGATAGCCCTTCCCTGTGTAGCCGGCGCCGACCACCACCGGAAGTGCCGATGGACCTGACGACACCTGGCACGGCACGGTGACACGATCACCCTCGGAGTGGAGGCCGCCCCCTGGAACGTGGAGGCCGCCGCTGGGGCCACCGTCGGGTTGCCTCGACGTGATCGCGGCGCCACTGCTCCCCAAGCGCGCCAGACGAGCGGCTGGCTCCGCTCCGTCAGGCACCGCGGTAGCGGAGCCACTGCCCTACCGCCATCGCCGCCAGGCACAGGATGACCGCGCCGGTCCAACCGACGGCGTACGAACCCACCGTGTCGGTGACCATGCCGAAGATCGCTGGGCCGGCAACGAAGCCCGAGTACATGCCCAGCACGATGATGCCGGTCGCCCGACCGGTCGCCTCCGGCCTCGAGACCCGGAACGTCCCGAGCATCGCGACGACGTTGACCGCCGCGGCGCTCGCCCCGAACACCACGGCCGACAGCCACAGCAGCCACGCACCGACATGCTGCGCAGCCAGGAACCCGACCATCGAGAGCCCGGTCAGCCCGGCGAGCAGCGTCAAGGGACCCGACACCGTCCGGCGCCGCTCAGCGATGCGGCCCCACGTGATCCGCGCGATGATGCCAACCACACCGAACACCCCGACCACCGTGCCGGCAACGGCGGAACTGACCTCGACGTTCTCGAAGGCGTACAACGAGGCGTACACGCCCGTCGCCTGCAAGACGACCGCCATCAGGAAGCTGAACAGGCTGAGGATCCACACCACCGGGTCGAGGTCGCCCGCCTTGCGGGCCACGTGACGTACCGCGGGTGGGCTGTCGGGAGGCAAGGTCCACCACGAGGTGACGATGCCGGCGAGCGGCAGCGCAGCCGCCGCGAGCAGCACCCCGCGCCACCCCCACAGCACCGCTCCCAGCGGCAGCGTGGTTCCCGCGAGGAACTGCCCCATCGTGACACCCGACTGTTTCAGCCCCATCACCACGCCCCGTTCTCCGGGGGGCAGCTCACGTCCGACGAGTGCGTTGGTAACGGGGTTCGACAGCGACATCGCCAGGCCGGCGAACAGCAGCGCCGCGACCAGACCCGCGAACGTCACGGCGGCGGCGAACCCTACGAAGGCGAGCAGCGCACAGGTGTAGAGCGCGATGAGGATGCGCCGGGGCCCGAGGCGATCAGGTAGGTGCCCTCCGGTGAACCCCCCGATCGCCGCGATCCCGAAGGCCACCGGCGTCAAGACGCCCAACTCGGTACGGGTGAGGTCGAACTCCGTCGTGAGCAACGGCGCCAGGGCGCCTACCGCGAACACCGGGATCGGCCCCACGGCCATCGTCGCCGTCAGGTTGCCAGCCAAGAGCCACCGGCCGCGGCGCGCGTCGCTCGCCGTGGTCGCCTCTGGGTCAGTCACGGGGCTGGCTTTCGTCCTCGGCCGGGGCCCGGCCACCGACCAGTCAAGCAGCAGCCGGCGGCGGCGAGGCACCTGCATCCTCGCGATGCGGCCCCCGCATGCTTGGCTGCTCCCGTCACAGCACGAGCACGGGACCGCTCGCGCGATGGGGTCCCCACAGGGCCGGGAGGAGGCGGAGTGAGCGGGTCGATGCCGCCAGCTGGCCCCGACCGTTCCTGGCCCCATTCCGAGAAGGCGCGGACCGTGGCAGGGCACGCTGACCCTCGTGGGGATCGTCGTCGTGGTCGTGGCGTTCGACGCGCTGCTGCTGTATCGGTGGTGGCCCTTCGCGTGGGCCGCGACGTTCCCCGCTCGGATGATCAGCGCCGCGGTGTTGGCCACCGTGGTGGTTCTGCTCGATCTGCGGCCGCGGATCACGATGTCCCCAACCCTGGTGCAGGCGGGA
>SKNK01000445.1 GCA_007120565.1 Nitriliruptoraceae bacterium
GTTGACCGTCGCGCGTCGGCCGATCCACCTCCAGCGTGTCGGCCGTCGCTGGGTGATGGGCGGAGCTCAGCTGGTGGTGCCGCCAAGCGCGGTGATGATCGTTCGCAGCCAGGGTCCGAGATCCCCGGGGTGCCGTGAGGAGATCAGGTTGTCGTCGACGACCACCTCGGCGTCCTCCCACTGGCAGCCCGCGTTGACCATGTCGTCCTTGATCGTGGCGACGCTGGTCGCTCGGCGACCTTCGATGATCTTGGCCGAGATCGGGACCCAGCCGGCGTGGCAGATGAACGCGATCGGCTTGCCGGCCGAGTCGAACGCGCGCACCAGGTCGAGGACAGCCTCCGAGCGTCGCAGCGCGTCCGGTGCGAACCCGCCGGGGATGACCACGCCGGCGAAGTCGTCAGCCGACACCTCATCGACCGAGGTATCGGCAGGGAAGGGGCCGTGGCCTCTCTTCCCGGTGACCGGTTCGCCATCGGGACTGGCGACAGTGACCTCGACGCCCTCTTCCTTCAGGCGCAGGACCGGGTAGAGCAGTTCGGAGTCCTCGAACAGATCTGCGGCGAGGACCAGGACTCGGGTACCGGACAGACTCACGGTGCCTCCTCGTGTCGGTCGGGTGGATGGTGGGCACGGCTCCAGCGCACGAGGGCTTCCTCGCGTCCGAGAACGGCCTCGGCTGGGCGGCAGATGCCTCGCACATCAACGTACGGTGGCCTCGCCAGTTCGACCCGACGAACGGACGAGGCCCCGCCTGTTCAGGCGGCGTAGGGCTCTCGGAGGCGCGCATCGCGAAGGGCGTGCGCCCACCAGGTGATCTGGCGGAGCAGTTGTTTCGCGGCGACGCTCGGGCCCTCGGGATCCCTCGGCGTTCCCGTCTCGTCGAAGCACGCGGACGCTCCGTGGAAGCTCACCGTGTCACGGACCGTGACCGCGTGCATCTCCGCGAACACCTGACGGAGCTGTTCGACGGCGCGTAGGCCTCCAGAGATGCCACCGTAGGAGACGAACCCGACCGGCTTGGCGTGCCACTCGTCGTAGGTGACGTCGATGGCCTGTTTGAGGGGTGCAGGGAAGCTGTGGTTGTACTCGGGCGTGACGACGACGAACCCGTCGGCTCGGGAGAGTCGTTCGGAGAGCCTCTCGATCTCGGGGGTCACCTGTGACGGCAACGCCAGGGGGAGGGGATGGTCCGCGAGATCGATCACCTCGGTCCGCGAACCCCCTTGGCCGTCGGCTTCGGCGGAGAACCACCGTACGACCGTGTCCGCGAACCGGCCGGAACGGGTGCTGGCGATGATGATGGCGATGTGGATCGGGGTGGTCACGTGCTGCTCCTGGACCGGGGATGTGGGTCTGGGGGACCATAGGAGTTAAAGTTGACGTGAAGTCAAGAGGTTGAGACGATACTGGCGGCGTTGGCCGTTGGTTGCCTGCAGCGGATCACGACCGGTCACCCGCGGTGGTCCGTCGAGACGAGGAGATGCGACATGGCCAGGTTGTCCATAGGCGAGCTCGCGGAGCGATCCGGTGTCGCACCTTCCGCGCTGCGCTACTACGAGTCCCAGCGGTTGATCGAGTCCACCCGATCGGAGGGAGGGCAGCGCCGGTTCACGAGGGAGACCCTGCGTCGGGTCTCGTTCATCCGGGTGGCGCAACAGGTCGGGTTGAGCCTCGATGAGATCCGCGACGCTCTGCACTCACTTCCGGAGAAGCGCACCCCGACCGAGAAGGACTGGCAGGAACTGTCAGCATCGTGGCGGCCACGGCTCGACGCGCAGATCGGTCTGCTGGAGCGTCTTCGCGACCGGCTCGACAGTTGCATCGGTTGCGGCTGCCTGTCGTTGAAGGCCTGCCACCTGCTCAACCCCGAGGACGAGGTCGGGGAGCACGGCCCCGGTCCGCGCCACCTCATCGAGGAACCGTGACCTACCCGCCTGTCCCTCGAAGCTTGGAGCCAGAGGAAGCCAACCGGCGTCCGAGGGCGTTGATCGCGTCGATGAGTTCCGGTGGCTCCACCACCTCGAGGTTGCAGTCGAGACCGACGAGGTAGCGCGCCAACCAGTCGAGGTCGTTGGCGCCCATCCGCAGCAGCGTGGTGGTGTCGGTCTCCTCGATGAGTTGCCCGACGGTCGGACGGATCAAGCGTCGAGCGGAACGCTGTGGCATCTCCAGCCGGATCGTTGCGGTCCAGGAGTAGACCGAGGTGGTCACCGACTCCGCGACCAGCGCCGCAGGATCCGGAGGGTCGACGAAGCGAACCCGGCCCCCGAGGGTCTGCGCCGAGGTGATGCGGTCGATCCGGAAGGTGCGCCACGCCTGCCTGCGGAGATCCTGGGCGACGAGGTACCAGCGCCGGTCGGCGTGCACGACCCGGTACGGGCCGATGTCGCGGCGGGTCGCGTTGCCACGCGCATCGATGTAGCCGAGGGCGACGTGCTCCTGGCGTCGGCAGGCCAATGCCAAGGTCGCAAGGACCTCGGGGTCGGTTCCCGCATCCTCGGGCGGGGTGAGGCTCACCACGTCAGCGGCCAGGGCGTTGACTCGAGCCTGGAGGCGCTTGGGGAGCAGCTCTTCGAGCTTGGCGAGCGCCGACACCGCGGAGTCTCCCGAGCCTGACACGCCGCTCAGGGCAGCGACCCGCAGCCCGACGACCAACACGACGGCTTCGTCATCGCTGAGCACCAGCGGGGGCAACGCGGACCCTGCCCGCAGCCGGTACCCGCCCTGGGGTCCTGGTGCCGCATCGACCGCATAGCCCAACTCGCGTAGGCGCGTGATGTCGCGACGGATCGTGCGGGTGGTGGTGCCCAGTTGGTCGGCGAGGTCGGTGCTCGTCCAGTCCTGCCGCTGCTGCAGCAGAGACATCAGGCGGAGTATGCGGGTCGTCGGATCCATGAGACCAGTGTCCCTGATGATGCGGACGTGATCCGTCCGCATCATCAGGAGCATGGGTAGTGGCGGTCAACCGTCGTTCTCTCCCGGATGGAGGTCGCTGCAGCAGGGGCGGCCGGAACTGGAAGTAGTGATGTGCACGTACCTCGAAGTAGAACTCGCCCGTGCTCACGCGAGGGAGGTCGAGCAGCGCGCTTTCGAGCGCCACCTGGCGCGCGAGGCTCGACAGCGAGCCAAGGTTCAGCGCCGGTCGACGGCTGGCGGGAACCCCAGCCCGGTCGGCGACGTCTCACCGTCGACACGTTCTCAAGAGGAGACCTACGGTGAAGAAGTTGTCGCTGATCTCAGCCATGGTCCTGGCGTTGGTGCTGGTCGCATGCGGTGAAGCGATCGAGCCAGGCGGCA
>SKNK01000339.1 GCA_007120565.1 Nitriliruptoraceae bacterium
GCTGTCGACGATCAACAGCACGGCGATCATCCAGATGACCACCCCGGCCACACCGCGTACGACCCCGATGGTGGCGTGGAGTCGCTGGAAGCGGCGGGAACGGTAGCGCGAGGCATCCAGGGTTCCGCGCTTCTCTCCACGCTGCAGGCGCAGTTCGATCCGTCCCTCCATCCGCTTGCCGAACCGGCGCAGGATCGAGCGGGCCACGCGGGTTGCGAGGTAGGCGAGGAGCAGGATGAGCAGGATCCGGATAACGATGCCGAGCGCGACGGCCAGTCCGAGCGCGACGTCGTCGTCGGTGAACCGTCGTACCAGGAGGCAGATCAGGCTCACGTCCATGCCAGACCCGCACGGTGCCGTGGGTGCGTCCTGCGCGAGGAGCGCCACTTCGTCCATGTTCCACGATCCTTGGCCGCCGGTACCTGCCGATCACACCGACAGCGTAGGCATGGCCGGAGGAGCGCACCGTCGCCGTCCCGGACGGATGGCGGTGCGAAGTACCCTCCGAAGGTGATGCGAAACCCTGCCACGAGCTTCCGCCCCGATCCTGGCAGCGTCCCTGACGCTCCGGGGTGCTACCAGTTCAAGGATCAACATGGCCGCGTGATCTACGTTGGGAAGGCGAAGTCGCTGCGCAGCCGGCTCGCCAACTACTTCCAGGCCTGGAGTGGGATCGCGGCGCGAACCCGGGCGATGTTGGAAGCGGCGCGCAGTGTCGAGTGGATCGTGGTCGACTCCGAGGTCGAGGCCCTCCACCTCGAGTACACGCTGATCCAGCGCCACCGACCTCGCTACAACGTCCGCTACCGCGACGACAAGTCGTACCCGTACCTGGTCCTGTCGACATCACAGGAGATCCCACGGGCGCGGGTACAACGTGGTGCCGTCGCGAAGGGGGACCGGCGCTTCGGGCCGTACGCCCACGCCTACGCGATCCGCGACACCCTGGACCTGTTGCTGCGGGTCTTCCCCGTCCGAAGCTGCTCACAGGGCGTCTTCGACCGTGCCCGACGCTCCGGTAGCCCGTGCCTGCTCTTCCACATCGACCGCTGCGCCGCACCGTGCACCGGCGAGGTCTCTCCAGAGGAGCATCGGGAGTTGGTGGACGGCCTGGCGAACTTCCTCGACGGAGAGACCGGTCCCGTCCTGCGTCAGCTGGAGGCAGAGATGGCTGAGGCCTCGACGCAGCTGCAGTTCGAGGTGGCGGCACGCCGTCGGGACCAGCTCTCGGCTGCGCGTCGGGCGATGGAGAAGCAGCAGGTGGTCTCGGAGCGGCCCGAGGACCTGGACGTCGTCGCGATCCATGAGGACGAGTTGGAGGCTTCGGTGCAAGCTTTCTTCGTCCGCCGCGGCCGCTTGGTGGGGCGCAAGGGTTGGACCGTCGACAAGGTGGAGGATCTCACCACCTCGGAGCTGCTGACCTCGTTCCTGCTGCAGCTGTACGCCGAACGGGACGACGACATCCCACCAACGATCCTGGTCCCGGTGGAACCCGACGATGCCGAGGCACTCTCCATCCTGCTTGCCGATCAACGGCGGGCGACCCGGGCGGGACAGCGTGGCCGTCCCACCCAGAGGGTCCGGTTCCAGGTGCCTCAGCGAGGGGACAAGCTCACCTTCCTACGGACGGTCGAGGACAACGCGCGGGAGGCGTTCCAACGGACGCGTCTGCAACGGGCCAGCGACTTCGATAGCCGCACCCGCGCACTCAAGGAGCTCCAGGAAGCCCTCGATCTGGACGAGGCTCCGCTTCGCATCGAGTGCTACGACATCTCCCACCTCGGCGGCACCGAGGTGGTGGGGTCGATGGTGGTCGTGGAGGACGGCCTACCGAAGAAGAGCGACTACCGGCGGTTCAAGCTCTCCGTGGATACCAACGACGACTTCGCGGCGATGCGCGAGGTCCTCCGGCGGCGGTTCTCTCGGCTCGCGGAGGAGCGCGCGGCTCCTGTCCTTGACGACGACGGTGCGCCCCGCCGTTTCGCCTACCCGCCGAACCTCGTCGTCATCGACGGCGGAGTGGGACAGCTCAACGCGGCCTTGGAGGGGGTCGCGGACCTGCCGACGGACGACATCGCGTTCGTTGGGATGGCCAAGCGGTTCGAGGAGCTATGGCGACCGGGGCAGCGGCGCCCCGTGGTCCTGCCCAGAGGGAGTGAGGCGCTCTTCCTCCTCCAGCGCGTCCGCGACGAGGCGCATCGGTTCGCCATCACCTACCAACGATCGCGCAGGAAGGCGGCGTTGACCGGCACCGTCCTCGACGAGATCCCCGGGGTCGGCCCTCACCGCCGCCAGGCGCTGTTGAAGCGGTTCGGATCGGTCGCGGCGATCCGTCGCGCCGCGGTGGAGCAGATCGAGGGTGTGCCCGGCATCTCCTCTACCCTCGCCGAGACCGTGGTCGACCACCTGAAGGACGGTGGCGATGAGCGCGCGGAGGAGGACGGGTGAGCGACCAACAGCACCATCCCGCTGCCAGCGGACCACCGGACGATCTGCGACCCCACATCCTCATCGTGAGTGGCATGTCGGGTGCCGGCAGGTCCACCGTGGCGAACGTGGTCGAGGACCTCGGCTGGTTCGTGATCGACAACCTGCCTCCGACCCTGATCGAACGGGTGGCTGACCTCGCCTTCACCCCAGGGTCCTCGGTGACCAAGTTGGCCCTGGTTGCCGATGTCCGCGGACGGGAGTTCTTCTCGGAACTGGTGTCCACGATCGAGTCGCTCCAGCGCACCGACCTCGACGTGCGTTTCGTCTTCCTCGAGGCCGAGGACGACGCCCTGGTCCGGCGCTTCGAAGAGACGCGACGGCGTCACCCGGCGGCTGACGGTGGCGGGGTGCTCGACGGCATCCGTCGGGAGCGTGAGCTGCTCAGTGATCTGCGGGGCATGGCAGATCTCATCATCGATACGACGCAACTCAACGTCCACGAGCTGCGCGATCGGGTCCTGTCGGTGATGGACGACGATCACTCCGCGGCGTTGCGCATCGACGTGATCTCCTTCGGGTTCAAGCATGGCTCACCTCGGGATGCCGACCTCGTCTTCGACGTGCGGTTCCTGCCCAACCCCCACTGGGTCGAGGAGCTGCGGCCCTTCTCCGGCCGAGACGCGCCGGTGCGCGATTACGTGTTCGGCCAGCCGGCGGCCGAGCCGTTCATGGAGGCGCTAACGCACCTGCTCGATCTCGTGGTCCCCGGGTACGTGCAGGAAGGCAAGCGCTACCTGACGATCGCGATCGGGTGCACGGGCGGCAGGCACCGCTCCGTCGCGATCGGAGATGCGGTCGGCGAACAC
>SKNK01000434.1 GCA_007120565.1 Nitriliruptoraceae bacterium
ATCACTGCACGCCGAGCGCATCAGCCGGTCGAGTCGGGCGAGGTCGAGGAGGCGGTCGAACTCATCGCCACGGCACTCGGTGGCGGGGTATCCACGGCCCAGGCCCTTCGTGTGGCGGCCGGGGAGCTCCCGGACCTCGCGGTCGAGTTGCGACGGCTCGCGTTCGACCTCGAGGTGGGTACGGCTCCCGACCCCGACGGTGAGCGGGGTCGGACGACCTCCATCGACCGACTCTCTGCGGTGCTCGCCACCGCCAACGACCTCGGCGCGCCGGTCGCGCCGACCCTCCGTCGGTTCGCAGCCGAACTGCGAGCCGACGAGCTTGCACGGGTCCTTGCCGCCGCTGAGCGGCTCCCCGCGCAGCTGACCTTCCCCACCGCCCTGTGCCTCCTGCCGGGGACCGTCCTGCTCGTCGGTGCGCCGATCGTGCATGCCGGTCTCCAGACGGTTGGCACCTGATCGACACAAGGAGTACGGATGCATCCGGAACAGCAGCACCCCAGTCATGGAGGCCCGTCCGGCGATGGTTCGCTCGCCGAGGTGGTTGACCTCCACGCCGAGATCTCTCGCCGCCTGGACGACGAGGAGGGCTCGCTCGTCACCGAGTACGGCCTGCTCGCCGTCGTGGCCGCGACCGTCGCCGGCGTGATCATCCAGTGGGCATCCGGCGGAGCGCTGGTCACGTTGTTCAACGCGCTCCTGCGGCAAGCTCGCGAGCTCGTCGGCGCATGAGTCGCTGCGCGAGGGAGGCCCGGCCCCGTGCCGGGCCTCCCGCCCCACACCGACGCGGCGAGGTCGGCTCACTGAGCATCGAAGCCGTGCTGATCCTGCCGGTACTTGCGCTGATGACCGTTGGCCTCCTCCAGGTTGCGGCCGTCGTCAGTGATGTTCTCCTCGTCCACGAAGCTGCACGCGCGGGGGCACGGACCGCGGCGACCACGTCAGGGGCCGGACCTGTGGTCCAAGCCGCCAACTCCGCGGCACCTGAACTCGACGGCATGAGCGTGCAGGTGACCCCGGTGGTACGCCGAGACGGGGACATCGCCCGGGTCCAGGTCACCGTGACACGATCCATCGGACCGGTGAGCCACACCCTGAGAGCGACGTCGGTGGCCCGGGTCGAGCCGGCGGTGGGAACCACACGGCAGGGAGCGGTGCCATGAGACCTACTCGGAGATGGAACGAGCAGGATGGCGCCGCCAGCCTCACCTTCCCTCTGCTGCTCTGGGTGACGAGCCTCGTGGCGATCGTGACCGTGGACATCGGGGCCTACCTCGTAGCTGCCCAGCGAGCCCAGGCACTGGCTGACGCCGCGGCGCTCGCAGCCGTCAGTGCCGACGTCGTCGGCGCCCAGGCGGGAACTCCGGTGAGGGAGGCCGATCGGGTCACCCAGGCGGGTGATGGCTGGCTAGAGGTCTGCGAGTGTCGGAGCGACAGCGAACGTGCCACGGTGACCGTCAGCGTCCGGGTCCCCGGACTGGTCCTGCCGACGCTCGGTGCATCGCGGGTCGCCGCGGACGCGTCCGCGATCCTCGCCCCGCCGGATGACCTGGCGCCAGGCCCGACTCGAGACCGTGCTCGTTGGCCCACGACCGCTGACCCCTGACACCTCGACCGCTGACCCCTGACACCTCGACCGCCCACGACACCTGGGCCGCCCCTGGCCTCCGATCATGACGAGGATGTCGACTGAGGCGCTGCGCCGTGTGCGCTGCTGCCTGCCGTCCTGGAGCCGGGGATGCGAGCACACTCGAGGCCGAGGACGCCAGGATCCGGCAACCTTCCATCGAGTAGCGTCGCGTTCTGGGAAGGTGTGGGGACCGCGGTCCGTGCCGGCTAGCAGGCGAACAGGAGGGAATGCTCGGTGGACGCAGACCTGGTGCTGGAGGGCGGCGGAGCGAAAGGCGTTGCCCTCGCGGGAGCCGCGGCCCAGTTGTACGACGTCGGTTACCGTTTCCAGCGGATCGCCGGGACCTCCGTCGGCGCTCTCGTCGGCGCACTGCTAGCCGCGGGGATGTCGCCGACGGAACTCGAGGCGACAGCACGAAGGTTGGACCTCATCGCGATCGCCCCTCTGAGCCGATGGTCGCGGCTCGGCAGGTGGGGACGGCAAGCGGCGGTCCTGTTCGAGCGAGGCGTCTACGACCATGCTCCGCTCCGACGCTGGCTGACCCGAGAGTTGGCTCGATTCGGCGTCCGAACCTTCGGCGATCTACGGATCGACGACCCGGATGCCGCTTTCTCCCCAGGCCGCAACTATCGACTGGTGGTGACCGCAACCGACATCACGCGGGGGCGTCCCGTACGCCTGCCGTGGGATGCCGTGGACTACGGACTCGACCCCAACGAGATGCTGGTCGCCGACGCGGTCGCTGCGTCTGCGGCGCTGCCCATGGCCTTCGAACCGGTGAGGTTGCGCACGGCGAGCGGTGAGGAGGCGGTGCTGGTCGACGGCGGCCTGTTGTCACGATTCCCGATCGATGTCTTCGACCGCGCCGACCGGAAGGCGTCCCGCTGGCCGACCGTCGGCCTGAAACTGAGTGCCTTCCCCGAGCACGAAGGCTTCGTTGTGCGCCATCGGGTCAGCGGCCCGCTCAGTTACCTGCAGGCGCTGCTCGGCACCGCGGTCGCCTCGTGGGATGTGCGCCACCTCGACGATCCTGCGGTCGTCGAGCGCACCGTGTTCGTCGACACCAGCGACGTCTCGACGCTGGACTTCTCGTTGTCCCAGGACCTGCGGGACGACCTCGTCGACCGTGGCCGCGCCGCGGCTCGCGCCTGGCTCGCCGAAGACCTGGATCGCCAGCCGTAGGGCTTCCCGGCGCTATCGGGTGCCCGCGTACTTCGCCTCCGGGTGGTGCATGGTCGGGTTGCGTGGCCACCCTGCGGTTCGTCCTTCCCCGCCCTATCGGGCGTTGAAGTACTTCGCCTCCGGGTGGTGCACGACGATCGCGGAGGTGGACTGTTCCGGGTAGAGCATGAACTCGTCGGTCAGCTCCACGTCGATGAACCCGGCGTCGACCAGCTTGAACAGCTTCGCCTGGTCCTCGAGGTCCGGGCAGGCGGCGTACCCGAACGAGTAGCGCGACCCGCGGTAGCCCTGCCGGAACCAGTCCTTGGCCGTCGGGCCGTCCTCGTCAGCGACGCCGAGTTCCTCTCGAACCCGCCGATGCCACAGCTCCGCGAGTGCCTCGGCCATCTCTACCCCGAACCCGTGGGCGAAGAGGTAGTCCTGGTAGCGGTCCTGGTCGAACAACTCCTGCGCCACCTGCGTGATGCGTCGACCCATCGTCAC
>SKNK01000509.1 GCA_007120565.1 Nitriliruptoraceae bacterium
ACCTCTTCTACGCCATCCCGGCGCAGCAAGCTTGAGCAGGGCCGCCGCAAGCGTCCGTGGACCTTGTCGTCGTTCCGTGCTCGACTGGGACCGCTGGGGAGGAGCTGGACGTGACGGTTCGCGAGGTCAGAGCAACGGGGCATGAAGCCTTGATGCTGGCGACCACGTTGTTGCAGCGCGCTCGCCGGACCCACGCCACGACCGGTCTCTGGGAAGCCGCCGATGTCCAGTGGTGGTGGCGGAGTCCACGGCGATCCGACGAGATCGAGAAGCTGTTCTGGATCGACGACGAAGGACCGGTCGCCGGCGTCCTGCTCACCAGTTGGACCGATGACGACTGGCAGTGCGACCCGGTCGTCGTTGCCGATGCAGCAGGCCCCGAACCCGACGTCGTGTGGCAGCGGGCGATGGAGCAGGCCGTGCGGCATGCAGCGACAGGGTTCGACGTACCCGTGAGCGACGACGACCGAACCTTCACCGACCTGGCTCAGCGGTCGGGACTCACCGCCGGCGACCGAGACCGCACCGCCTGGATGGATGCCGGCGACCGGCCGGCCGTGGTGCCACTCCCAGAGGGTTTCGTCCTCAGCGATCGCACACAGCGGCGGAACGCCCCGCACCCCATGCGAGACCGCAATGGGAATGGCGTGGCGCAGCGCCTCGGCCAGTGCTCGCTCTACGATCCTGCGCTCGACCTCGCGGTCGAGACCGCCGATGGACGGATCGCCGGCTACTCGCTGTACTGGTTCGACCCGACCACCAAGGTGGGACTCGTCGAACCGGTGCGGGTCAAGGACGAGTTCCAACGGCGAGGACTCGCACAGGCGATGCTGTGTGCCGGGATCGATCGCCTCGTCAAGAGAGGCGCCGAGCGGGTGAAGATCTCCTACGAGACCGACGCAGCGGCCGCCTTGTACGAGGGCCTCGGATTCCAGCGGACCTCCACGGCGACGTGGTACCGGACGTCGCCTGAGTAGCGGGAGGCGCCGAGCCACCGACCTCGCACGATGGGGCCAAGGGAGGATGGTTAGGGCCCCCTTGCCCTACCACCCGGGCGGGATCCGCCGGACGCTGAAGGTGACACCTCCCTGACCGACCGTGCCTTCTCGAGCCTCCGGAGCCGCCGTGACCGACCCCACCAGCCTCCGTGACGCCGCCCACGCGACGATCACCTCGACGCAGCTGACGCACCGACAAGAGCTGCACCGCCTCGCGCAGATCGGCGAGGCCCTGCTGGACGCGCCCAAGGTGGGCGCGGAGGCGCAGGCGGCCCTGGACACCGGGTTGATCTGCGACATGCACGAAGGCCCTGCCCCGTACCGGCCACGCTACGTGCTGCCCGACTACGCGCTGGCGATGGTGCAGGGCTCATCGTTCCTGGAGCTCGAGCCCCCAGCGGACCTCGACGACGCGATCAGCTTCCTGTCGATCCTCTACCACCAGGTCCCCTCGATCACGACCTTCCCGGTGTTCCTCGGCGACCTCGACGCCCTGTTGGATAGCTACGCCGAGGCGGTCGACGACGACACGCTGCACCGCACCCTGACCCGCTTCTGGCGGTACCTGGACCGCACCATCCCGGATGCGTTCACCCACGCCAACATCGGTCCCCACGACACCCGGGTCGGCCGGATGTTGCTGCGCATCGACCGCGAACTCGGCCAGGTGGTGCCCAACCTCACCCTGAAGTGGGACCCCGAGCTGTCGGGGCCAGGGCTACTCGACGAGGCGACCCGCTCCATCGTCGAGGTGAACAAGCCCCACGTCGCCAACCACCCCATGATCCTTCGGGACTTCCCATCGAACACCTTCCCCCAGGGCTACGGCGTCGTCAGTTGCTACAACACCCTGCCGATCGGCGGCGGGGCCCACACCCTGGTGCGGCTCAACCTCGCCGAGAGCGTTTCTCGTCACACCGGCGACGTCGAGGACTACCTCGCCGTCACCTTGCCGGCCCACCTCGAGCTGCTGTTCGAGGTGATGCGGGCTCGGATCCGGTTCTTGGTCGAGGAGGCCCGTTTCTACGACCACGGGTTCCTGGTCGACGAGGGTCTGATCGACCCGGAGCGCTTCACGGCGATGGCCGGGCTCTACGGGGTCGCGGAGGCCGCAGATGGGCTCCTCGGCGGCGATCCGCTGTACGGGGTCGAGCGCGATGCCACCGAACTCGGCCACCAGATCATCGCCGTCGCGGCCGCCGCGGTCGACGAGGCCCACATGCCCTACTGCGTCGACGACCGCGCCATGTTGCACGCCCAGTCGGGCATCAGCGAGGACGTCGGGGTATCCGCCGGTGCGCGGATCCCGACCGGGCGCGAGCCAGACACGATCAGCCACATCCTGGCCGTCGCGCCGCACCATCGGTTGTTCCCCTCGGGCATCAGCGACATCTTCGCGCTGGAGCCGACCGCAAGAGACAACCCGACGGCGCTGTCGGACCTCACGCGTGGCGCGTTCGCGGCCGGTCTGCGCGAGATCACCTTCGACGTCGACGGCTGCGACCTGGTCCGGATCACCGGCTACATGGTGCGGCGCAGCGACGTCGAGCGGTCGCGCTCCGGCGAGGTCCGCCACGAGAGCACGGTGCTGGGTGCCGAGGCGATGGACAACCACCACGTCCTGGAACGTGCCCACCGCGTCTTGAGCGCGGAGACCAACCCCTTCCGGTTATGGGCGGTCCCATGAACACGTTGCGGCAGCGCGCCGACCCCGATCAGGACGTCGGGCTGTTGGTCGCGAGCACCCTGCCGGTCAGCTTCGTCGACGGTCCGGGCAACCGCTTCACGATCTTCCTGCAGGGTTGCAACTTCGACTGCTTCAACTGCCACAACCCGTCGTTGATCGGCGAGAACAACCAGGCGTGTTGGACCCCGGTGGAGGCCCTGGTGGCGGAGATCCGTGCGCACGCTCCGTTCCTGACTGGGGTCACCGTCAGCGGTGGCGAGGCCACCCTGCAGCTCGACGGGCTGGTCGCCCTGTTCCAGGCCATCAAGTCCGATCCGGATCTGGCGCACCTGACCACGTTTGTCGACTCGAACGGCACCCTGGACGAGGCGGGATGGCGACGGCTCGCGCCGGTGCTCGACGGAGCGATGATCGATGTCAAGGCCATCGATGATCTCACCCACCGCATCATCACCGGGCAAGGCAACGCCGAGGTAGTGGCGAGCGCCCGGGCCCTGCATGCGCTCGACCGGTTGACCGAGGTACGCCTGCTCGTCATCGAGGGTCTCACCGACGGCGAGGCAGAACTGATCGCGTACGCCGCGTTCGTGCGGAGCCTCGACC
>SKNK01000148.1 GCA_007120565.1 Nitriliruptoraceae bacterium
CCACCTCGCGGTCCGGTGGTTCGTAATTGCCGGTACCGGCCCCGACGTTGAGCACCGTTCGGGCGTCACCCAACGCTTGTTCGATCGCCTCCATCCAGCGCGGATCCGTGCGCCGTCCCCGGTGGTACCCGTGGCCGATCCGGTCGTACGTGCTCACCGCTCGAACCCCCTGAGAGCTGTGGTCAGCGATCAGGACCCTGGCCGCAGCTCCTCGCTGTCAGGACGACGCGAGGAAGCGGCCGAGCCAGGAGGTGACGGTGGCGTGGTCCGCCGGTGCAGTCAACGTCGCCTCGCCCTTCGTGATGGCATCGGCGGGGATCCGGCCCCGGCGTGCGGCCATCAGGGCGCTGGCGTAGGCGGGGTGGAACTCCGGGTGGCCCTGGAAGCCGAGGGCCGATCCGATCTCGAAGGCGGCGATCGGGGCGTGGTCACTGGTCGCGAGCAGCGTGGAGCCCTTGGGCAGGCGGACCACCTGGTCCTGATGGCTGACGATCAGCCGGAACCGATCGGTGGATGGAGCCATCCACGGGCGTTGGGCGACAACGCTGGCTTCGTGGACGCCCACACCCCAGCCGGCTTCCGCCCGTGCCACCTCGCCGTCGAGCTCGTGGGCGATGAGCTGGTGTCCGAAACACACGCCGACGACCGGTACCTCGGCGTCGACGAGGTCGCGGACCAACGCACCGAGTGGCGCGATCCACGGCAGGTCGTCGTAGGCCGAGTGGCGCGAACCCGTGATCAGGTACGCGTCGTGGTCGCCAGGGGAGGGCAAGGCGTCGCCACCGATCACGTCGATCCGGTCGAAGCTGACCCACGGGGCGTGGGTCGCGAACCGGGCCTCGAACATCGGTGCGTAGTCGTCGCTGATATCGCGCAGGTCCGCCGGTACGTGGTCGCACTCGAGCAGCCCGACCCTGATGGGCCGGGCCGCTGTCATCTGCGGGGACGAGGCCGCCAACGCGGGTGTCGTCAGCTGCCGTGGCCCGGCTGGATGACCTCGTCGATCAGGCCGTACTCGAGCGCTTCCTGGGCGGTCATCCAGTAGTCGCGGTCGGTGTCCTTCTGGATCTTCTCGAGCGGTTGGCCCGTGCGCTCGGCCAGAATCTCGTTGATGCGTTCACGCATCCACACGATGTTCTTGGCCTGGATCTCGATGTCCTTGGCGGAGCCGCGCGCGCCGCCAAGAGGCTGGTGGATCATGATCCGCGAGTTCGCGGTCGCCGAGCGGGTGCCCGTACCGGTGCCCAGCAGGAAGGCTCCGGCGGACGCTGCCAGACCGATGCAGCGGGTGTCGACCTTGCTTCGTAGCAGCGTCATCGAGTCGTACAGCGCGAACATCCCGGTGATGATCCCGCCCGGCGAGTTGACGTAGAGCCGGATCGGATCGTCACCCTCGGCGTCGAGCGCCAGCAACTGGGCGACCAGGTTGTCGGTGGCGTCGTCGTCGAGCGGTCCCTTCAGGAACAGGATGCGGGACTCGAACAGCGTGTCGAACGCTCGGCGGGAGCCGCCGAGCAGCTTCTCGATCTCGTCGGTCACGTAGGCGCCTCTCGATGCTTCCACCGACACGTTGCCGATGGTCGTCGCCGGAGGCGATCCGGTCGTCGGATCCAGCCGTCCAGCGCGGTGGCGATGGTAGCGATGCGGACGAACGTCCCTCGCAGGTTGAGCCGCGAGCGCTTAGCCTCCGGGGCGCGTTCGAGAACGTGGGCGAACGCTGCGTCCGGTGGTCGCACGCAAGCTCCGCTTGACCGTGCGCGGGTCGCGCAGCACACTCCCACCTGCGAACGCAACCGACGACGTGAGATCCGGCGCTGAGGTCCGGCGCCGTAGGCGGATGAAGTGTGGTTCGGGGGCTCGAGGAGGGAGCAACGTGGCACAGGACGAGGACGGGGCGACCGGGAAGCGATCGAGCGGCTCGAGGACCCTCGCACGAGGGCTCGCGCTGCTGACCGCGCTCGGTGACCACAGCGACGGTGCGACGGTCTCCGGGCTCGCGGACGCCACCGGTCTCGACCGGGCGGTGCTCTACCGGTTGCTCGACACCCTGACCGCTGAAGGCTTCGTGACCCGGGATTCCGAGACGCGGAAGTACCGCCTCGGGCTGTCGATGCTCGAGCTGGGGGTCCGCGCAGCGCAGGGGCTGGAGGTCCGGCGACTCGCCGGGCCGCCGCTCAAGGCGCTGTCGGAGGACACCAACGAGACCGCGTGCTTGGCCGTGCGCGATCGCGACGACCTGGTGGTCGTCGAGGTGATCGAGCCGGGGGACCGCTTCGTGCAGGTGAACTACCGGGTCGGCTTCCGACACGAGCTGGGGGTGGCCGCCCACGGCAAGGCCCTGCTGGCCTTCCTCCCCGAAGGTGCGCGGATCCCCGAGCTGCAGTCGGTTCGCCAGCGTGGCGTCGCCTACACCCGCGACGAGCTCGAACCCGGGGCGTCCGGCGTGGCCGCGCCGGTCTTCGACCACACCGGCCGGGCCGTCGCGGCCGTCGGGATCGTGGCGCCGACCGCTCGCCTGCCCGAGCCAGAGACCATCGCCTTGCGGGTGCTGCGCTCGGCCCGGGAGATCTCCGAACGTCTGGGTTGGCGGCCTCGGCGTGCCACCTGACCTCCGGACAGGCTTCCCTCACATCCGACCGGGGAGTACCGGGTGATGGACGACCACGAACTGGCGACGGTTGAGCTTCTCGGCGCGTTGGCCTACGGCCAGCTGCGGTCCTTCGCGGCCACGGCCAGCACGATCCCCCTGGCGCCGAGCACCGCGATGGCGGATCGCCTCGCGTTGTGGGCGGCGACCGAGAGCGACCGCTACCGCCGCCTGCGGGCACAGCTCGACGAGCGAACCGAACTCGCTGATGCCGTCATGGAGCGTCAACGGGCCCCGTTCGACGACTTCTTCGACCGCGCCCCCCTCGACGACTGGTTCGGGGGTTGCGTGTTCTTCGCGCTGGGTCTGCCGATCGCGTCGGACTTCGTCAAGGCGGTCGCGCCGACACTCGATCCGCAGGCGGCCGCGGTGATCACCGAGGCCTTCGAGCGCGAGAACATCGAGGCAGAGGCGGTCGAGCACCTCTCCGAGTTGTTGACCGACGAGGCGGCTCGCGAGCGAGCACGTGCCCTGACCGCGGATCTGCTCGGCCGAGCGCTGACCGGTTACCAGGGGGTCATGGCCGATACCGACGCCCTGAAGGTCCTGTTGGACTCCGACCGTCGCGAAGGAGAGACGGGAGAGCAACGGGTCAAGCGGCTCGCGCTCGACATGCTGCAGGGTCACCGACGCC
>SKNK01000314.1 GCA_007120565.1 Nitriliruptoraceae bacterium
AACACCGCCGCCACGTCCGACGAACTCACCAACGTCTAACCACACCGTCGGACCCGCAACCCCAGGTCTGCGGACCTGCCCCAGGAGGCCCTCCACACGGAGGGCCTCCTGCTGTGCCGAGCCCTCCTGGGCGGGTTGCCGCCGGCGGTCCACCGGTAGGTTGGCGTCGAACCTGGTGACTTCCCACCCGAGGAGTATCCGTGGAGACGCGCAGGATCGGCACGCTCGAGGTCTCGCTGGTCGGGCTCGGTTGCAACAACATGGGCCGTCGCATCGACGCTGAACAGACCGACCGGGTCGTTCATGCGGCCTTGGACCTGGGGGTGACCCTGTTCGACACCGCCGATGTCTACGGAGACGGAGCGTCGGAGGAGCTACTCGGCAAGGCGCTCGGGCGCCGTCGCGACGAGGCGGTGATCGCGACCAAGTTCGGCGCCAAGCTCGACGATGAGCGGCAGGGGGCCCATCCGGCCTACGTGACCAAGGCCTGCGACGACAGCCTGCAGCGCCTTGGCGTGGATCACATCGACCTCTACCAGCTGCACCGGCCGGATCCGCAGGTCCCGATCGAGGAGACCCTCGGCGCCCTCCACCACCTGGTCGAGTCGGGCAAGGTGCGCGCGATCGGTCACTCCAACCTCTCCGCAGCCGAGATGAACGAAGCCCAAGCGGCCGCGGTCCGCGACGGCGTGACCCGCTTCGCGAGCGCTCAGGACCACTGGAACCTGCTCGAACGCGACCTCGAGGGCGAACGTCTGAACGCGATCCGACGCAACGGTTTGGCCCTGCTCCCCTACTTTCCGTTGGCGTATGGCCTGTTGACGGGCAAGTACCGGGCAGGCCAGGACCCTGACGCCGATTGGCGGCTCGCCAACCTGCCCGAAGATCGTCGCGAGAAGCACCTCTCAGACGAACGACTGCAGACGGTCGAGCAACTCTCGGCCTTCGCCGAGGCGAACGATCACACGATCCTGGAACTGGCGATGTCCTGGCTGGCGGGCCACCCGTCGGTCGCCTCGGTGATCGCCGGCGCCACCCGCCCCGAGCAGGTCGAAGCCAACGTGGCAGCCGTGAGCTGGGACCTCGATCACGCGGCACGCCAGGAGATCGATCGTCTCACCGGGCAAGGTCAGGACGACGCGTGAGCGACGACGTCCTCGCCAGGGTCGACCGCTGGGAGCCGGAGACGATCGCCGTCGGGGTGACCGACGCCACCGCGACGGTGGCGGCCCACGGCCCCACCGACCAGGTCTTGACCTTCGCATCGCTGACCAAGCCGCTCGCGGCCTACGCCACACTGATCGCGGCCCAGGACGGGCTGCTCCACCTGGACGAACCCGCGGGGCAGGTGGACGATCACACCTTCACGGTGCGCCACCTCCTCGCACATGCCAGTGGTCTGCCACCCGAGCCGGACGGGCCGACGACCGAACCGGAACACCGACGCGTGTATTCCAACCACGGGTACGACCTGTTGGGGGACCTGGTCGCGGAACGCTCCGGGCTGTCGTTCGCGGACCACCTCGACATCGAGGTACTCCAACCGCTGGGCATGCGCGACACGCACCTCTCCGGATCGCCGGCCCACGCGGCCGAGGGCACCGTCGAAGACCTGCTGCGGTTCGCCCGCGAGCTCTTGTCCCCGGAGTTGCTCGACGAGGACCTCCACCGTACGGCGACCAGCGTGGCGTTCCCCGGCCTCGACGGCGTCCTGCCTGGCTACGGGCGCCAGGGCCCCAACGACTGGGGCCTCGGGTTCGAGATCAAAGCTGACAAGCGGCCCCACTGGACCGGCGACAAGGTCGACCCCAGCACCTTCGGGCACTTCGGACGGTCCGGCTCCTACCTTTGGGTCGATCCGACGCTCGGGTTGGCGAGCGTCGGCCTCGCGGATCGAGACTTCGACCGGTGGGCGATCGAGGGCTGGCCCGGACTCTGTGACGCGATCGTCGAGACCTACGGATGACGCGCCCGACGGCGGTGATCCTCGGGTGCGGCGATCTCGGGACCGAGGCCGGGTTGCGTTTCGTCAACGAGGGGTGGGCGGTCACCGGGGTGCGACGTTCGCCCGATCGGCTCCCGGAGGCGCTCTCCGGGGTCGCGGCAGACCTCACCGGACCACTCGACGAGCTAGCTGCGGCGCTCCCCAACCCGATCGACGCGCTGATCATCGCCCCTGCCGCCAAGGAGCGCACGGAGGAGGCCTACCGGGCCGTGTACCTGGACGGGCCCCTGCGCGCGCTCGCCTCCCTCGAGCGCGCGGGCCGCGCCCCCCAACGCCTGCTGGCGGTCTCGTCGACCGCCGTCCACGGGACCGATGACGGCAGCGACGTGACCGAGGACACGCCGGTGTCACCGTCGACACCTACCGCGCAGGTGCTCGCCGAGGCAGAAGCGGCACTGCACGATCAGCGTCCAGATGCGATCAGCCTGCGGCTCGCTGGCATCTACGGACCAGGTCGCACGGCGCTGATCGATCAGGTCCGGCGCGGCGAGGCGGTCGTCCCCGACCGAACCCTCATGACCAACCGCATCCATCGCGACGACGCGGCCGCCGCGATCGTGCACCTCATCGTGCACGTCGCCGACCCGGCCCCGATCTACCTCGGCGTCGACCATGCTCCGGTCGACCGGGGCGAGGTGATCCGCTTCCTCGCGGCCGAACTCGGCCTCCCCGATCCGCCAACCGGCGAGGTGTCACGTCGCCGTGGCGGCAACAAGCGACTGCGCAACGACCGCCTGGTCGGCACCGGGTTCCACTTCACCTACCCGACCTACCGTGAGGGCTACCGCGCGGCACTCGCCGGCGAAGGGGCCCGTCACCCGTAGCGACGTCTCGACGGGGTCAGAGCAGATGCTCCTGGATGCAAGCGTCGATCATCTCCTCGATCTCCGGCGGCATCGTGTCGGACTCGATGATCTCCTGCTCGATGGCCTCGAACTCCTCGAGGGTGTAGGTGCTCTCGAGGTCCTCGAGCACGCACTCGCAGTACGCCTGCTCGCCACCAGAGGAGGGGAGGCATTCGGACATGAAGTTGTCGCGAACCTCTTGGGTCCACTCATCGCCGGTCGGGCTACAGGCGGTGAGCGCCATGACCAGGACGAGAATCGGGATCAACGGCCTGGTCATGACGCTCTCCTCGTGGTGATGGCGCGATCGGGGATCAGCCGTGCTGCTCGAGGCAAGCATCGACGACACCGTCGAACTCCGGTGGGGTCGGCTCACCTTGTTCGAGCTCCAGTGAGAGCTGTTCGAACTCGCCC
>SKNK01000516.1 GCA_007120565.1 Nitriliruptoraceae bacterium
CGTACCCGAGCCAGGCGAGTTCCCGGCGGAGCGCCGCTCGCGCCGCCCGCTCGTCCTCGGGGAAGGAGTAGGTCAACATCCGCCAGCGGCCATCCCACGCGAGCCTGCGTCGCAGGTAGATGCGCTCCGCAGCTTCCTGGAGGCGACGTCGGCCCTCGGCGGTGAGGTGGTAGCTGGCCAGCCGGCCATGGCGTTGCGGTGTGACGATGCCCTGGCTGGTGAGCCGCCGCAGCGCCTGGCGTGTGGTCGCCGGCGCGACGTCGAGGTCGCCCATGACGTGGGTCAGCGACGCGAGCCAAGCGGTCCCGCTGCTCGGCAGGACCACGTCGCCGAACACGGTGAGCAGCAGCGAACGCGCCGACGGGGTCTCCGTGGCGGACATGGATCCTCCCGTGACGAACCTGGATGACGCGAGATGTGAAGGTTCGTGAGCGTTTGTCGAAGCTACCATCACACGAATCCGGCGTCGAGGGTCGCCGTCGGGAACGACCGCGGTCTGGGCAGGTCGGAGCGAGGCCTACAGATGCCGTCCCCGGAGCCGACGTAGCCAAGGAGACGCACGACGCAGCTACCGTGCAGGTCCGGGCCGCACCGAGCTTGGCGGGGGAACGGATCACCGCGCCAGCCAGGAGCAACGCCAGTGGAAGCCAGATCGCGAGGCGTGGTGGCCACGGTGGCCCTCGTCCTCGTGCTCGTGGCGGTCGCAACGACCCTGGTTCGGCAGGCCGAGCTGCGCGACCAGGAGTCCCGGCTGGAGAGTGCCGCTGTCGGGGTCGAAGCGACGCTGGAGCAGGAGTTCACCCGCGTCTTCGACCTCGGGTACGCCGCCCAAGCCGCCTTCGATCAGGTCGAGGAACTCGATCCGGAGCGGTACGCGCAGCTGATGGAGGAGTTCGGGATACCCGGGCGGTACCCCACGATGATCAGCGCCTCGATCCTGGAGGTGGTCGACCGTGACGACCTCGACGAGCGGGTCGCAACTCGGCAGGTCCAGGGACCGTTCGAGCTCCAGGAGGACGCCGGGGAGCCAACGTTGCGGTTGTTCACCTACGCCCATCCGCCCGAGGTCGCCGAGGACGTGCTGGGCTTCGACCTGACCGCGCGTCCGGACTCCTTGCTCGCCCATCAAGGAGCCCTGGACTCCGGCGCGCCGCGACTGTCCAGCGTGACCCAGATCATCCAACTGGACGAAGGTGCACCCGGCGCGTCGATCCACATCCCCGTGCAACTGCCAGACAGCGAGCGGCCCGCGACGCTGGGGGTGGTCCTGGCTGGACAGCGGTTCCTGGACGAACTCGCCCCGCTGGCCAGGGGGGTCAGCGTCCGGGTCCTCGATCCCGAGAGCGTCCTCTTCCCCGTGTTCGCCGAGACCGGCGAACCGCCACCCGCGAGCGCGCCGCGTGTCACCCGCCAACTGGATGTGGCCGGACGTTCGTGGAACATCGAGGTGGCTGGGGGGCCGGGCTTCGCCGTACCGTGGGCGCAGCGTGGCTCGACCTACCTCGGCTCGGCTGGCGTGGTTGTCGCGGTACTGCTCGGACTGCTCGCGTGGACCGCCGCTGGGCGCGAGGGCTACGCCCGAGAGCTGGCGGCGCGTCGCACCCGGGAACTGGTGCGGGCCAACGAGGAGCTGGCGGCGGCGGGCCGCTACAAGGACGAGTTCCTGGCCTCGGTGTCGCACGAACTCCGGACGCCTCTGACGGTCATCTCCGGGTTCGCGGACACCATGGAGCGGGTCCCGCCATCGGCACGCACCCTGGACCTGGTGATGCCGATCCAACGCAACGTCCGACGCCTGTCACGGTTGGTCGAGGATCTGCTCACCCTGGCCAGCTTGGACGCTGGTGGCCTGGAGGCTCATCCCGAGCCGATCGACCTGGGACCGTTGCTGGCGACCGCGGCATCCGAGCTCGCCGGGCTCGACCCCGGCGACGTACACGTCGAGGTGGCCGCGGGGACGGTGGTCTGGATGGACCCTCGCCACCTCGAACGCGCCATCACCAACCTGTTGACCAACGCCGGTCAACACGGTGAACCGCCTATCCACCTGACCGCGCGGCGGCTCGACGACGGACGTGTCGAGGTTGCGGTTCGTGATCATGGCCTGGGGGTCGCCGAAGGGGCTCGCGGGGACCTGTTCGCCAGGTTCGCTCGCGGTCGTGAGGAGATCCGCAGCTCCGGTACGGGGTTGGGGCTCGCGATCGTGCGTGAACTCGTGGAGATCGGTGGAGGCGAGTTGACCTACGAGGACGCTGCCCCCGGAGCGCGTTTCGTGCTCCGCCTGCCGACGCCAAGGTCCACCCCAGACGGCACGACCTCGTCGTCGACGTCGTCGTCGATCCCGCAGTCGTCCCCCGCGTAGCCGAGGACCTCGTGGTCGCCTCGAGCCACACCTCGTACGCGGTGGTGCGCGGGTCGGATCGGGCCGCAGGTGCGCGCCCGTTCTGGTCGTGGACTAGGGGGCGGAGCCGTCGCCGGCACGTCGTGCCTCGGCTTCGGTGCGGAAGGTCTCGAGATCGACCAGGCCCTGCTCGAAGGATCCGCGGGCGACGATCGTGCCGCCGTGCTTACCGACCACCTCGCAGACCAGCGACGACGGGCCGACCGATGCGACCGTCGCGGTGAGGGTGACGGTCTCACCAACGGGGACCGGCGCGCGGTGGAGGACCTCGAGTCGGACGCCCACGCCCTCCTCGCCGGGTTCGAGGTGGGGTTCCAGCAGTTGACGGCTGAGCCGCTCGATGTCGGCGACGAGTGCTCCGGTGCCGTAGACCGGGTGGATCTCACGCCCGGCGATCCGCGCAGACATGTCGGGGGTCACGACGAAGGTGTCGTTGAGGGTCGTGCCGCGGGCGGGACCAGGGCGCATCGAGATGCCTCGGTTCTGTGGGTGCAGGGGTGAGGATGAGGGTCAGGCAGGTCGGGGTTCGGCGGTAGTTCGGGTGGCGTGCTGCGGGTGGGCCGGCGATGGTGCATGCGCGATGCAGGTGGTGGGCCAGCGATGGTCCGTGCTGGTAGGCCGTGCGGTCAGCCGCCCGAGCCGAACAACCGGTCGGCCAGCCGGCGCAGGACGTTGGGTCGGTCGGGTTCGTGCCGGATCGCTTCACCGCGGGTTGCGACCGGGTCGCTCGCCGGTGTGGCGGATGGTGGGCTGGAGACCGCCACGATGATCAGCGGGTCCGGCGCGCGGTTGTCGATCCCGTGCACGACCCCGGGGGGCACCATCAGCGATCCCATCGGGTCGAGGCCGACCTCACCCTCGTCGGTGACGAACCACGACCGGCCACCGATCACCGTGTAGGCGATGCGCTGCTGCTCGTGGTGCAGGACGGGCGTGGCCTGCTGCGGCTCGATACACCACAGGTCGAGGGCGAGCTCCGGGGTGGCGAACACCCGCACACAGGTGGCCGCATCCTGGGAGAAGTCCACGTAGTCACGCAGGTCGACGGGTCGGACCGACGTCGCGGACGCGTCGGCTGAGCCGTGGTCAGGCCCGGCGGGGGGCGGTGCCTCGGCGTGGTCGGAGGTGGGGTCGTCTTCGTCCATAGCGAGAGCGTAGGCGCCGGCACGGGGCATCGACGTCGAGGAACCCGGGCAACCCCTGGGCCGGTCCCCGGACGGGATCGAACCAGTAGGCTCGCGACGCGTACCGATCGACCCGCAGGATGGGGGTTGCTCGTACATGCTCGCCGGGAGCGAGCCAGGTCCTTCGCTCACCCTGACCCCGGAGCCCTCCGTGCCTACCTTCGACGTCGCTACGTCACCCCTCACCTCCGCCGACCGCGCGCTCGTCGCCGTCGGTGCGTTCGCCGCCGCATCCGGGGAACGCTCGGATCCGCCGGAGCTGGCCCCCGATGCGCTCCAGCTGGCGGAAGCGCTCGACCTCGACGTCGTTGCGGAGCTGTCCTCCCTGGACTTCGACGGCTCCGTCGGCAGCCTGGCGCGGATCCCGACCCGTGGCCAGATCCCTGCGGCCACCGTGCTGGTCGTCGGCCTGGGCAAGACGGACGACGCCGGGGCCACCCAGCTGCGGCGCGCCGCCGCCGCGGTTGCCGGTGCGGCCGAGCGGGTCACCGACCTGGGTACCTCGTTGCACCTCGCTGTTGCCGACCTGGAGCCGGAAGCGGCGGCACAGGCGGTCGCCGAGGGTCTCCTGCTCGGTAGCTACCGCTTCTCTTCCTTCCAGACGGATCCGCGGCCCTTCGAGCTGACTTCGGTGACCTTCCATGCGCCGGAGAACGACGACGCGGTCCGTCGTGGCGCGGACGTGGCGATCATCACCGCCGGTGCCGCGTGCCTCACCCGCGACCTGGTCAACACGCCGCCGCAGGCCAAGCGGCCGCCGGCGTTGGCCGACCGTGCGGCAGCTGAGGTCGCCGACCTGCCGATCGTGGTGAACATCCTCGACGAACAGGCCCTGGCCGACGGCGGCTACGGCGGCATCCTGGGCGTCGGGCAGGGCTCGAGTGAGCCGCCACGCCTGGTCGAGCTCACCTACGCGCCCGAAGGCGCGAGCCGCCACGTCGTCCTGGTCGGCAAGGGGATCACCTTCGACACCGGAGGCATCTCGCTCAAGCCATCGGCGTCGATGGAGACCATGAAGCTGGACATGGCGGGGGCGGCCACCGTGCTCGCAACGGTCAAGGCGGCAGCGCAACTCGAGCTGCCGGTCAAGGTCACGGGCCTGATGGCGCTGGCGGAGAACATGCCGTCCGGCACCGCGACCCGCGTCAGCGACGTGCTCACGATGAAGGACGGCACCACGGTCGAGGTCATCAACACCGACGCCGAGGGGCGTCTGGTGCTCGGGGACGCGCTGGTGCATGCGTCGGAGTTGGAGCCCGACGCGATCGTCGACGTGGCCACGTTGACGGGCGCGGCCACCGTCGCCTTGGGCTCGCGCATCGGTGCCCTGCTGTCCTCCGATGACGACCTGGCGGCGGCGATCGAACGAGCGGGGGAGGACAGCGGTGAGCCGCTGTGGCGGCTGCCCCTGGCGTCCGAGGAGTACGGCGAACGCCTCGAAGGGGCCATCGCCGACATCAAGAACTCAGCCGGCCGCGAGGCGGGCACGATCTTCGCCTCGCTGTTCCTCCACCGCTTCGTCGGTGAGGACATCCCGTGGGCGCACCTCGACGTCGCCGGAACCGCCTGGGCCGACGAAGCTCGTGGCGAGATCAGCAAGGGAGGCACGGGCGTGCCCGTGCGCACCCTGTTGAGCTGGCTCCGCTCCGCCTGACACCCGCTGGCGGCCCACCGGGTCGCCGACGCGTGTCCTCTCAGGTGCGTTGGCGCACCTGTCTGACCCCGTTTCCTGCGGCGGCGCCTCGCGATGCGTGGAACGGGGCGTGTGGGGTGCGCCCGTGCACCTGTCCGACCCCGTTGCGTTCGGGGGAGGCTCGCTGCGGGTGCAACGGGGTCTGTGGGGTGCGCCCGTGCACCTGTCCGACCGCGCCCTCCCGCCGGCGGAGGCGTCAGTCGACCTCGACGCCCGCTCGGCGCGCGTTGGCGACGATCGCGTCGCGGGCCCACGCCGCGAGCCCGACCGCGAGTCCTTCGTAGGTCGCGGCGAACCGCGGATCGGCCACGTACATCTCGCCGAGGCCCACCTGCATCTCGTGCGAGCAGTCGTAGAAGCGGCGGCTGATCTGCTGGCGGTGAGCATCGACCGCGTCCATCGCCGCCGTGGAGTCGGCGGGCTCACCGGAACGGAACACCTCAACGATCTCGGTCACGATCGCCTCGGACTCCGCCTTGAGCTCCAACCAGTCCTGGTCGGTGTAGTCGGCGGTGCGCCGGCGGCTCTGGGCCCACGCGCCGGAGTCGCCCCACCGCTCCTCAGCTTCGCGTTGGTAGGCGCGCTGCTCCTCGCCGAACACCTCGAACATCGTCTCGTTGTCCATCGGGATCCCTCGCTCATGTGCGTCGATCGCGTCGTCGATGGCCTGGATCATGCGCTCGAGGCGGTGCGACTCACCTTCGAGGTGCTTGCGTTGCTCGCGCAGCGCGCGGCCCCGGTCGAAGTCCGGGTCGCTCATCAGCGTGCTGATGTCCTCGAGGGCGAAGCCGAGTTCGCGGTAGAACAGCACGGTCTGCAGTCGCTCGAGGTCACGATCGTCGTACAGCCGGTACCCGGCATCGGTGCGATGCCGCGGCCGCACCAGGCCGATCTCGTCGTAGTGGTGCAGCGTCCGGATCGTGACGTTCGTGAGTTCGGCGACGGCGCCAACCGTGAGCATCGTTCATCCTGTCGCGAGGCCCTTCGACCATCATCGTCAGGATGCGGCCTCACGTCACGTGAGGGTCAAGTCCTGGCGCCATCACCCTGGTGAGGCTGTCGGCGGGAGGCTGTCGGCTGGAGGAGATCGGCGGGAGGAGATCGGCGGGACCTCGGAAGGCCCCCGGTCGGGTAGCGAGCGGTCGCCCGTCAGACGCGAGAGCCCTCGAGCGGTCCGGTTTCGGTGGCTTGACGGTGCGCGACAGTGACCCCTGCGAACCAGCCGGGCGCGCGTGTGCCGGCGGGGAACCCGGCCGCCTCCAGCGGAACCCCGCTGCGTACCAGGAGCCACGAGATGGCCGAGTTGGAGTTCCACATCTCCCCGGTTCGCGCCTCGTCGCGTCCCCAGACCAGCCGTGGCGTCGCGGCCGCCATGGTGAGCACGGTCTGGGCGAGGGCAACCTCGTCGGTCAGGCGGCGCGAGCCACCGACGGCTTCGGCGATGTCCGGGATCACGCCGTCGCGCCAGCATCGCAGCTCGTAGCGGAAGACGCGCAGGCCCTGAAGCAGACGGCTCCCGACGGGTCCCTCGTTGACGACGCCGCGCGCCAGGCCGGCGCGGTCCGGGACCGGCGCGAGTTCGATCGTGTGGCGACCCTCCGGGACCGTGACCTCGAGGGCCGCGTGAACGAGCGCGCAGCGTTCCCGCCGCTGGTGATGGGCGAGTACCGCCTCGTAGACCCGGCCGTTGAAGCGAACGATCGAGGCTCCAGCGCCCAGTGGGAGCCAGTACAGGTCGATGGAGGACGATGGAGCATCCTCGGTCTCTGGGGCCATCATCCGCCCGATGCTGGTGGGGTGCGTGCCCGTTGCTGCGGGATCCGCGCCTCGTCCTCGAGTCCGATGCTCCCCAGGCCCGACCAACCGCACCAGTGCCAGAGGGCCTCGTCGATGTCACGGAGGTGCTCCCACCGTCGGGTGGCTGCTGGCCGCCGCGCCACGTCGAGCGAGTGGCCTCTACGCTGCCACCTCGACTGGGAGGTCGGCATGGGAGAGCAACACCACGGCGGGCGCCTGATCGCGGAGAGCCTCGCTGCCGAGGGCGTCGACGCACTGTTCACCCTCACGGGCGGGCACATCAGCCCTATCTACGACGGGTGTAAGGACGTCGGCATCCGGGTCATCGATGTGCGGCACGAGCAGGCCGCCGCACACGCCGCTGATGCCTACGCACGCCTCACCTTCACGCCAGGTGTCGCGGCCGTCACTGCCGGGCCGGGGGTCACCGACGCGATCACGGGTGTCACCAACGCCTACTACGCGAACTCCCCGATGGTGCTGTTGGGCGGGCGCAACCCCCTCGCTCTCGAGGGGATGGGAGCGCTACAGGACGCGCCCCAGATCGAGCTCCTACGGCCTGTCACCAAACGGGTGGACACGGCCTTGGAGACCCGCAGGATCCGTGAGGTGCTCGGCTACGCCTTCCGCGAAGCACGGGCGCCTCGCATGGGGCCGACCTACGTCGATCTGCCGATGGACGTGCTGATGACCCCGGTCGATACCGACCACGTCGTTCCCTCCGGCGGGTACTTCACCCACCCGCCGGGTGCCGATCCGGACGCTGTGGCCCGCGCTGCAGACCTGCTGGCTTCTGCTGAGCACCCGGTCGTCCTCTCGGGCTCCGGCACGTACTGGTCCCAGGCATGGGAGGAGCTCGGCCAGCTCGCCGAGGTGGCGCAGCTGCCGGTGTTCGTCAACGGCATGTCCCGCGGCATCCTGCCCTCGACCCACCCGCACCTGCTCGGGCTGTCCCGCAAGCACGCGCTGCGGCAGGCCGATGTGGTCCTGGCGTTGGGCGTCGACCTGGACTTCCGGCTCGGCTACGGGCGAGCGCCAGCCTTCCGCGACGACGTCAAGGTGATCCACGTCGACCCCCAGGCCGACCGGGTCTCCCACAACCGCGATGTCGAGGTAGGTGCGGTCAGCGATGTGCGCGCCTTCCTCCGCGCGCTGCTCGACCACGAGGGCAAGTTCGGCCGGGCCGAGGCGACTCCGTGGCTGGAGGAGTTGCGCGGCGAGGATGCCAAGCGGACCCAGGCCCGCGACGAGGCATCACGATCCGACGCCAGTCCCGTCCATCCGCTGAGGTTCGCTCGCGAGGTAGCCCGTTGGGTCGACCCGGAGGCGATCGTGATCGGCGACGGTGGGGACATCGTGGCGCACACGGCGGGCCAGGTCCGGGTCGACAAACCCGGCCACTGGATGGACCCCGGGCCCTTCGGCTGCCTCGGCGTCGGGGCGCCCTTCGCGCTTGCCGCCAAGCACGTGTATCCCGACACCCCGGTGCTGGTGGTCTACGGCGACGGGTCCTTCGGCCTCAACGGCATGGAGTACGAGTCCGCCGTGCGCCAGGATCTGCCCTTCGTCGGCGTGGTCGGCAACGACGGGGCGTGGGGCGAGATGAAGGCCTTCCACGAGCGGGTGTACGGCGACGAGGGCATGGTCGCCCAGGACCTGTCGCAGGCCACGTCCTACGAGGGCATGGTCGAGGCCCTCGGTGGCTATGGCGAGCGGGTCGAGCGCCCCGAGGACATCGGCCCCGCCCTCGATCGCGCGCAGGAGACCGGGGTCCCGGCGCTGGTCAACGTGATCCTGGATCGCACGTTCCGCCGCGAGTCCACGTCGGCGTACGGCGGCTGAGCCCGAGCCGGGGCAGGCGCGAGCCTCGGCACACCGGCAGCCGACGGTGAGGTGGTGGCGGGATCCCGGTCAGGTGGTGGCGGGAGCCTGGATCCGCTCGAGGAACCGTGACCGTTCGACGAGCAGTCGGCGATGGCGGACACGCGCCACGGTCTGGCCGTCCTCCTCGATGGTCACGTTGAACTCCAACCGCCGCCCGTGATGGCCCAGCAAGGTGGCGCGAGCCGTGACCGTGCGCCCGATGGCGGTGGCTCGCAGGTGTTCGATCTCGGCCCAGGTGCCGACGGAGGTCTCGCCATCGGGAAGATCGTCGGCGATCGCCTCGACGCACGCGCGTTCCGCCAGCGTCAACAACGCGGGCGTACCAAGCACAGGCACATCGCCCGAACCGAGCGCCTGTGCGGTGTGCTCTTCCGCAACCGTGAGTTCGCGGGTCAGTTTCAAGCCGGGATCACAACGTCCCATGGATCATCACCTCGTTGCAAAGCCCCGATGTTCGAAGGGTAGCGAGGCGGGAGGGGGGATCCGATCATCCGTGGTGGCGAGATGGCTGATCGGCCATCGTCCGACCATCGTTGGGTGGTAGGTGACCCTGCCCGAAGGGAGCCCTGTCCGTCACGGTCGTTCGTTCCAGAGGGCCCCTCGCCCTGGCCCCTCGTACGGGCCCCAGGGGCAGACACCACCGCGCCGACCCGTCACCGTGATGGCAAGCCGCGGATGAGCCGTGGCCAGCAACGCGGGGGGCGCGCGACATCCAGCCCCAACAAGCGTTACCGAAGATGGAGGAAGCGATGACCCAGCCAGGTGATCCGCAGGGACCCAACCAGCAGCCGCCGAACGAGCGGCGTGAGGTCATCGTCACCGACGGTGGGGACCGTGGTGGCGGTGCCGGTGCGGTGGCCGCAGTCGCCATCGTGGTCGTGGTGGTGTTGGTGATCCTCGGGCTGTTCTTCCTCGGGGGGAACGGCGACGAGGCACCGCTCGACCAGGAACTCGATGTCAACGTCGAACTCGAGGAGCCAGACGTCGGTGACGACGGTGATGGCGACACGGGTGACGACGGCGATGTGGGCGACGACGACGGTGGCGACACCGACGACGGCGACGGCGACGGCGACGACGGCGACGACGCGTAACCACAGTCGACCGTAGCGCAGGTGGAGCGACCCGCCTGCGCGTGCAGGCCCGCGACCTTCATCGGTCGCGGGCCTGAGCACGTTCTTGGGGCCGTCGCCACGGCTCCGGTGCGCCCGTCGGCGCCCGCCGGTTGGCCTCGACACCGGTCGAGGTGGCACCCTGCGCACCTGGCCGTCACGTGACGGCATCCCCCGGACGGCGCTGCTGCCGGCCGAGCATCCTCGAGGAGCCCACCGTGACCGCCCCTGCCACGATCCTGGCCTTGGTGCTCGCGATGACCGCGGTCGGCGGTTCTGCGTTGGTCTGGTTGGCCCCGACGTGGGGCAAGGTGCGTCACGGCTACGAGATGCTGAACGCTGCCACGGTCGCCCTACTCGCGTGGGGTGCCTGGGGGGCGCTCCGCAGCCCGGTGGGGTCGCTCGAGGGTTCCGAAGCGGCGGCGCGGGGTGAGCTCACGCTGAACCTGCTTCTGGTCACGGCGGTCGTGACGGCGGCGGCGGTCGTCGTCTTGGCCGTGAAACTGCCGCCGTTGATCGCTCGACTGCTTGGGGTGGTTGCCACCCTGACGAGCATCGCGTCGTTCGCGCCTATCGCGATGATCCGCGCGGACATGGGGGGCGCCGGTGGCGTCGTCCAGGGGTTCGTCGAGTTGCTGCTCGGCGCCGGACTCATGGGCGGGATCTGGGTTGGGATGATCCTCGGGCACTGGTATCTGGTGGAACGTCGACTCTCCAACCGCTACATGGTGTGGCTGGCCTGGGCCAACGTCGGTGCCGTGGTCGCCGGCCTCGGATCGGTGTTGCTGAGCGCCAGGAACCCCATCCCCTGTGAAGGCCTCGTCGGCGCCGACTACGCCCGGTGCGTCACCACCTTCGCGCCGATCCTGCGGATCGGCTCGATGACGATCGTGTTAGGTCTGGGGGTACTCGCTCTGCTCGCCCTGATCTCGGGCTTCAACGTCAAGTTGGCCAAGGAGGGTGGCCGGTCGATCCAGGCGTCGACGGGGATGTTCTACCTCGCCGTCATCTTGGCCCCGGCGGTCGAGTTCGCCGCGAAGGTGCGCTACTTCGGCGGAGTTGGCTGAGCCGGTGGCGTCGGTCGCTCCGTCCTTCAGCTCCCCTCCGGCAGATCCTCGGTCGGGTCGTCCCCCCGCGTGGCGAGCACGAGACCACCATCGAGGGGCAGCACGCTAACGGTCAGCAGTTGGTCGCCGGCGAGGGCATCGAGGAAGCGGGCGAGGTCCTCGGCGTGGTGGCCATGGCGCAACACGCCTCTCGCGATCAGCATCCCGCCGGGTCGTAACAGGCGCCGGGCATGGTCGAGGGCTGCGACGAACCCGGACGGGGCCCCTTGGAGCAGCACGAGCCCGTAGGCGCCATCCGAAAGTCGAGGCAGCACGTCGCTCGGGTCGCTGAGGATGGCGCGGATCCTGCCTTCGACGCCGGCCTCGGCGTAGGCGGTCGTTGCCAGGGCGTGCGCGTGGGGATCGGGCTCGATGGAGGTGAGCACCCCGCGCGCGCCGAGCGCCGGGACGATCCATAGTCCCGAGATGCCGCCGCCGGCGCCGACCTCGACAGCCGACCCGGCACGGCAGGTGGTGGCCGCCCAGCGCAGGAGCGCGCCAACCTCGGGGGTGGGGACCTCGAGGTGGTCGGGCGCCCGGGTGCGGGCGGCGGCGAGCGCACCCTCCTCGGGGGCGAACAGGTGTCGAACCTCGGCCAGGACCTCGCTATCCACGGGGCCTCCTTCGTCTCCGACGCAACGCTAGTCAGCGTGGACGCTCGTGGGGCAGCGGACGAGGTCCGGCCGGCCACGGTGCGGCGGTGGATCGTGGCACAACGGTCCGTCTCCTGACGTGAACGAAGGGCGGGGGAGCCGGCTTGCCGTTCTGGGCCGGAGGCAGCACCC
>SKNK01000205.1 GCA_007120565.1 Nitriliruptoraceae bacterium
TGCAGTCGGGACCTTCGGCCGATCGGGTCCGGATCGGCGACACCTTCGAGGTGCTCGACCCGGTCAGCGGCGAGCCCCGCGAGCTGACCACGGTCGGGTTCGCGAGCGCCGATTGGATCTGGAACGGTGTCCTGGTCTCCCGTGAGGTCACCGCCGAGCTGTTCGGGGCACAGGACGTCGCAACACGGCACTACCTCGCCGTCGCTGGTGGGGTTGATCCCGACGGGTTCGCTGCCGACCTGAACGTCACGTTGCTCGCGCATGGCGGTGATGCGGCATCGTTCACCGGCATGATCGCCGAAGGGCTGCGTCAGGAGAACTCCTTCCTGTACCTGCTGCAGGCCTTCCTCGGTCTCGGACTGCTGGTCGGCATCGCTGGCCTAGGTGTGGTGATGGTGCGCGCCGTCAGAGAGCGTCGCCACGAGATCGGGATGCTGCGGGCCATGGGGTTGCAGACCGGACTGGTGCGATCGGCCTTCCTGTCGGAGGCCGGCGTGATCGCGATCCAGGGCACGCTCATCGGCGCGGTGCTCGGAACCTTGACCGCCAGGCAGGTCTTCCAGAGCACTGAGGTGTTCGGTGACGCGATGTCCGGGTTCGTGATCCCTTGGGCCGGCCTGGCGGTGATCATCGTGGTGCCGCTTCTCGCCGCGCTCGCCGCGACGGCCTGGCCCGCATCGCGAGCCGCAGCGATCCGTCCCGCGGTCGCGCTGCGTGTTGCCGACTGACCGGCCAGAACCCGCTCGAACCACCGCCCGAGATGGTCTCCCAACGGACAGGGTGGAGTGCTCATGTGAACCGCCCTGTGGTCGATGATTCAAGAGAGGGCGGCAGTCACCGTCGCCCTGCCCGGCCACCTCCCCACGTCCCTGCGGCCTGCACGAGAGAGCATCATGATCGAGACCGTCCTCGCTGACATGACGACCGTTTGGACGGTCATCTGGCCAGCCATCGCCATCGCCCTGCTGCGGATCTGCGACGTCTCCTTGAACGTCTTCCGCACCGTGTTCGTCGTCCAGGAACGACGGTTGCTGGCCGCCTTGGTCGCCGGGACGGAAGCGTCGGTCTGGCTGGCCGCCGCAGGGATCGTGTTCGCCGACATGACCCCGGTGCGTGTCGCCGGGTTCGTCGTCGGCGTCGCCTCGGGGACCGCTTTGGGCGTCGAGGTAGCACGTCGCCTGCGCCTCGGCATGACCACGGTGCGGATCTACGCGAACGCCGCCCACATCGATGAGGACGGCAAGCCTCTGGGTGAAGCCATCGCCACCGCGATCCGGAACTCCGGCCACGGAGCGACGGTGTTCCGTGGCTCCGGGCTGAGCGGCCCCGTGGACATGGTGCTGTCGACGGTTCGGCGCCGGGACGCGGACGCGGTGCTGGCCATCGCTCGCTCGATCGATCCGCACACCTTCGCTGCGGTCGACAACAGCTTGCACCCCTCCCCGTCGATGCTCAGCGGATCGGTGTCGCGGGTCTGACGATGAGTGCCCTGCCTCAGGCACCGCGACCTCGGTGCTCCCGACGGCATCGGCGCTGCGTCAGCGACCTACCGGCGGTCCATCCGTGGCGGCCACCGGAGCAAGCCACCCCTCACGCAGGTCGACGGGCAGGTGACCGACCTCGTTCCAGCGGCGCAACATCGGCACCGCTGAGGAACCAGCGCTCAGCTCGGTGATCGAGCAGTTGTTCACCCCGGCGAAGATGGGGCGATCGAGTTCGAGCATCCGATGGACGCCGTGCCAGACCGGCCCACCGTGGGTCACGACGATCGTCGTAGATCCGTCCGGGGTGTCGGCCAAGAGCTGCGTGAACACCGGCAGCACCCGAGCAACGAGCTCCTCGCTGGTCTCCCCACCGATCTCGCCGATCACATCCTCACCCTGCAGCCAACGCTGCCACCGGTCTGGCTCGTCACGAACCACCTCGCTTCGGAGGTGGCCCTCCCAGACACCGAAGCTGCGTTCACGGAGACGCTCGTCCTGCACCGGCTCCTGAGCGAAGGCCTCCGCGAGGGGGGCGATCGTCTCGCGCGTGCGTTGGAGGTCCGAGACGAACAGGCGCGCATCGGGATAGGCCAAGGCGACCGCCGCCGCGGTCGCCTTGGCTTGCGCGTGCCCGAGTTCCGAGAGCCCGGCACACTGCTGCCCCTGGACCCGGGCCTCGGCGTTGTAGATCGACTCGCCGTGCCGGACCAGAACGAGCCGCCTCACGCTGTGGTCCCGGTGTCGTCGACCGGCATCGGAGCGTGGCTGTCTGCGGCGAGAACCTCCCCCGTGCGCGGATCCAAGCGCGGCACGTCCGCCCACAGCCGCTCGAGCGAGTACAGCTGCCGCTGCTCGGGGAGGAACAGGTGGCAGACCAGTTCGCCATAGTCGAGCAGTACCCAACCAGCCTCAGCCGACCCTTCCCGGCGCAACGGCTTGCGGGTGTGATCGCGTAGCCGGCCCTCGATGCGGTCAGCGGCCGCCTTCAACTGCCGGTCGGAAGTGGCCGTGACCAACAGGAACAGGTCGACGATGGCGAGCAGATCGGCGACATCGAGTAGGGCAAGATCGGTCGCTTTGACGTCGTCAGCACCTTCGGCGGCGGCGACGGCGAGTGCGATCGCCTCATCGGTTGCAGGCACAGCTACCTCATCTTCGGAAGGGACGTCAGGGAACCACAGCGGCACCAGCCGCGCGAGGTGAGACGGGTCACGGAGGGAAGTCGTGGCCGACCACGATCGTCAGGTCGACCACCGATTGGGGCGTTCCCGACCGTTCGATCGTACCGATGCCACCGAGACGCTCCTGCACGTCCTGGGCTGCTCGGAGGATCTCGGCATCCTCGGAGTAGACGACGATACGGGTGGTCGAGTAACTGAAGCGGTCAGCGTTGCCGGTCAGCACGATCCGGTAGCTGCCATCAGCCAGCTCATCGGCGACATCCTGGCCAACACCGGGCAGGCCGTTGCCGTTGAGGATCTGCACCGCGAAGCGCTCCGACGCAACGCGCCCATCTCGCGACGCGGCGAAACGGTCGTCGATCACATCGTCGACACGCTCATCATCGGTGCGGAACAACCCCTCCTCCCCCGACCCAAGGGGAACCACCGGCAGCGAGACCGAGGTCAATCGGTCGCGATCGCGGGCTTCCGCCAACTCCCCCATGACCGTACGGATCCGGTCCGGAGTGGCGGTCCCCGGATAGGTCCGCGCAGCGTCGACGACCGCATCGAGGACGGCGGGATCCTCCCCGATCTCGGTGAA
>SKNK01000092.1 GCA_007120565.1 Nitriliruptoraceae bacterium
CCGGGCAAGCCTCGACGCACACGCCACAGCCGGTGCAGTCGTCGGGTGCGACCTGCACGGTGATCAGGTGGTCGCTGAGGTCGCGGTCCTTGAAGGGCTTGCACAGGAACGAGTCGGGAGCATCGGTGAGCCCATCGCTCTCGTCGAACACCTTGATCTGGATCGCGGCGTGGGGGCACACGATCGCGCACTTACCGCAGTCGATGCACAGGTCCGGGTCCCAGATGGGGATCTCGGCGGCCAACGAGCGCTTCTCGATACGTCCCGTCCCGGTCTCGAAGGTGCCGTCGACGGGCAGCGCGGAGACGGGCAGCAGTTCACCTTCGCCGTCCACGATGCGGGCGGTGACCCGCTCGACCAGGTCGGAGATGTCGTCCCGGCCCTGCGGCATCAGCTCGAGCGCACGGTCCAGGACGCCTTGCCGCCGCCAACTGGTGGTCACCTGCGCGGGGACCGGTACCTCGTGGACCGCATCGGCCGCTGCCGCGATGGCGTCGAGGTTGCGCTGGACGATCAGAGGTCCGTGTTCGGCGTAGGTGGTCTTCGCGGCGTCGCTGATGGCGGTGACCGCCTCGTCCATCGGCAACAGGCCGGAGGCGGCGAAGAAGGCGACCTGCATCACCGTGGAGATCCGTCCCCCGAGGCCGGCGTCTCGTGCGGTCGCGTAGCCGTCGATGGCGACCAGTCGGAGGTCGCGTTCGATGATCAGTTCCTGCACGTCGGCCGGCAGCCGGTCCCACACCTGATCCGGGGGGAAGGGGGCGTTCAGCAGGACGGTGCCGCCGCGTCGGGCTGCCGACAGCACATCGAGCTTCTCGAGCAGCCCGAACTGGTGGCAGGCGACGACGTCCGCCTGGTCGACGAGGTAGCTGGAGTGGATCTGCTCCGGCGAGAACCGCAGGTGAGACACGGTGGTCGCGCCGGACTTCTTCGAGTCGTAGACGAAGTAGGCCTGCACCTTCTTGTCGGTGCGCTCGGCGATGATCTTGGTCGTGTTCTTGTTTGCGCTGACGGTGCCGTCGGAACCCAGCCCGAAGAAGACAGCAGAGATCTCGCCGTCCGGCCGGGGGAGCTCGTAGCCGTCCGGTGTGGACAACGACAGGTGGGTCACGTCGTCGACGATCCCGACCGTGAAGCGGCGCTTCGGCTGGTCCGCGGACAGTTCCGCGAACACACCCGCGACCATCGCCGGGGTGAACTCCTTGCTGGACAGCCCGTAGCGACCGCCGATCACGTCCGGAAGCGTGGCGCGTTGCCCGGTCATCACGGCGTTGGCCAGGACGTGGACGACGTCCTCGTGGAGCGGTTCCCCTGCGGCGCCCGGCTCCTTGGTGCGGTCTAAGACGGCGATGCGCCCGACCGTGTCCGGCAGGGCATCGAGCAGTTGTTCGGTGGGGAAGGGGCGGAACAACCGCAGCTCGAGCATGCCGACCTTCTCGCCCTGCCCGTTGAGGTGATCGACCACCTCGCGGACCGCGCCGCTGCCCGAACCCATCAGGATGATGACACGTTCGGCATCGGGCGCACCGTGGTAGTCGACGAGGTGGTACTGGCGGCCGGTGAGCTCGGCCAGCTTGTCCATCGATGCCTGGATCTTGCCGGGAACGGCGTCGTGGAACAGGTTCGCGGCTTCGCGCGCCTGGAAGAAGACATCCGGGTTCTGGGCGGTGCCGCGCAGGACCGGGCGGTCGGGGTCGAGGGACCGGGCCCGGTGCGCGATCACGTCGGAGGGGTCGATCATCGCCCGGAGGTCGTCGTCGGTCAGGGGCTCGACCAGGTTGAGCTCGTGGGAGGTCCGGAACCCGTCGAAGAAGTGCATCACCGGCACCCGGGTGGACAGCGATGCCGCGTGGGCGACGGCAGCCAGGTCGTGTGCTTCCTGGGGGTTGGCCGACGCCAGCATCGTCCACCCAGTGGTCCGGGCGGACATCACGTCGGAGTGGTCACCGAAGATCGACAGGGCGTGGGTCGCGATGGTTCGGGCCGCTACGTGGATCACCGCAGGCGTGAGTTCGCCGGCGATCTTGAACATGTTGGGCAGCATCAGCAGCAGGCCCTGCGATGCGGTGAACGTCGTCCCGAGCGATCCGGCTTGGACCGCGCCGTGCATCGCGCCGGCAGCGCCGGCTTCGGACTGCATCTCGACGACCCCGGGGACCACCCCCCACAGGTTCGGTTTCTCGGAGGCCGCCCAGGAGTCGGCCTGCTCGCCCATCGCGGACGCCGGGGTGATGGGGTAGATCGCGATCGTCTCGCTGAGGGCGTAGGCGACGCGAGCTGCGGCCTCGTTCCCGTCGATGCAGATCGGGGGCACGGGGTCCCTCCTGGTCGTGAGCGGCTGTGGGCAGCGGTGACCGGCAGTGCGCCTGAGGTCAACCGTAGGTCGTGATGCGACGCTATGGAGCGGACTTCGCGGGCGGTGCGGCCACAGGTCCCCGGTCCCGAGGACCATCAGCCCCGGAGAGCGCCCATCCTTTGGCGCGCGACGTTGGTGCCTACAGTGACGGTGCCGACGACCGTCGACGGGCGGTCATGGGCTCGGAGGTGATGATGGACAGGATCGGGCTGGCGGACGCGGCCCTCGATCGCGCGATCGTCGAGGCGTCGGAACCGCAGCTGTCCCGGGATCCGTCGACGGCGGTCATCCCCGGAGGGCCGACGGGTCGTGAGCTGCTCGAGGTGTTCGCCGACCAGGTCGCCTCCCGCTGCCTCGACGTCGCTGCCAGGGACCTCAAGGCGAAGGGCGCCGGCTACTACACGATCTCGTCAGCAGGGCACGAACACACCGCCATGGTCGGGGCGTTGACGCGACCCGACGATCCGGCGTTCCTGCACTATCGCGACGGCGCCTTCGTGCTCGCCCGGGCTCGCCGAGCTGGGGTGGACTCGGTCGAGCGAGACGTTCTGTACTCGTTGTGCGCGGCCGAGCAGGATCCGATCGCACAGGGGCGGCACAAGGTGTGGGGTAGCCGCCAGATGTGGATCCCACCGCAGACCTCGACGATCGCGTCGCAGCTCCCCAAGGCGATGGGGGCCGCGGTCGCCATCGGCCGGGCGCGCCGACTCGGCCAACAGCTCCCGGTCGCCTCGGATGCGATCGCGGTGACCTCGTTCGGCGATGCCTCGCTGAACCACTCGTCGGCGTTGAGCGCGATCAACGCCGCCCGATGGGGCAAGCGTGTGGGTAACCCCATGCCGCTGCTGTTGGTCTGTGAGGACAACGGCATCGGGATCTCGGTCACCACCCC
>SKNK01000152.1 GCA_007120565.1 Nitriliruptoraceae bacterium
GGGGGCACGTCGTGCGCTCTCCGAGGAGGATCGGCGCGAGCGGTTCGCTGCGGAGGCGATGCCGCTCGTGGATCGGCTGTACTCGGCGGCGCTGCGTTACACACGTGATGCCACCGACGCCGAAGACCTCGTCCAGGAGACGATGGTCAAGGCCTACCGGTCGTTCCACCAGTACCGGCCGGGAACCAACCTCAAGGCCTGGCTGTACCGGGTCCTGCATACGACCTACATCTCGATGTACCGCAAGGCCCAACGTCGCCCGCAGGAGACGCTGCAGGAACAGATCGACGAGTTCTCGTTCTACGACGAGGTAGCCCGAAACGGCGCGTCCGCTGAACGCGAGGTCCTGGAGTCGCTGACCGCAGATGAGGTCAAGCAGGCCTTGGCGGAGCTCCCGGAGTCCTTCCGGTTGGCGGTCTACCTCGCCGATGTAGAGGGATTCGCGTACAAGGAGATCGCCGAGATCATGGACACCCCGGTCGGTACGGTGATGTCGCGCCTTCATCGGGGAAGGAAGCTGCTCCAGAAGGCGTTGGCTTCCTATGCGAAGTCACGCGGGCTGATCGTCGAGGATGCGGAGGAACAACCATGACTGCAGAGGCTGAGGGCAGCGCCTCGTGCGGCGAGGAGTGTTCGGAAGCGCTCGAACGCCTGGAGACCTACCTCGATGGCGAGCTTCCTCACGAGGACATCGATGACATCCGTGAGCACCTCACCGCCTGCTACCCCTGCACGGACCGGGTGAGTTTCGAGGAGCAACTGCGAGCGATCGTTCGTCGGGAGTGCACCGACGAAGCCCCGCCGCGACTCCTGCTCCGGATCGAGGAAGCGCTGAGCGAAGGGCTCCCGGGCAGCGACTAGCGCGATCCGATCGACGCGCGATGTATCAGATGGACCGGTGTACACCTCTCGTATGGCGAGGATGCTGACGAGTAGGCTTCGTTCGTCGAACCACCGTCCACATCCACTCCATCGCTGCCCGAGGTTGCCGCATGTCCGAACGTCCCATCCTGGTCACGGGCGCTGCTGGGTTCATCGGCTCGAACCTGGCCGTGCGGCTGTTGGAGGACGGGCGTCGGGTCATCGGGGTCGATGATCTCTCGACGGGCTCGCTTGCCAACCTGTCGGTCGCACGCGAGCGACACGGCGGTCGCTTCGAGTTCGACCGGATGGATATCCGCCAGGGCGGCTTGGCTCCCCTCGTCCGACGTCATCAACCCGATGTGATCTACCACCTCGCCGCTCAGGTCGATGTGCGGCGTAGCGTCGAAGATCCGATGCATGATGCCTCGGTGAACGTGCTGGGGACGCTCGCGGTGCTCGAGGCTGCTCGGCAGGGCGAGGTGCGCAAGATCGTCTACGTGAACTCGGTTGCGTCGTACGGGGAGCCGGACGAGGCACAGTTGCCGATCGATGAGTCCTTCGATCCGCCTGCGTTGTCGCCCTACGGAGCCTCCAAGCGCGTGGCGATCGACTACCTGCAGACCTATGAGCAGCTGTATGGCCTTGCGTGGACCGCGCTCACCCCGGCCAACGTGTACGGCCCGCACCAGACCACCGCAGGGGAGGGTGGGGTCGTGGCAACCTTCATCGGTCGCATGCTCGCTGGCGAGCCGTGCACCATCACCGGCGATGGCGAACAGTCCCGCGACCTGGTGTTCGTGGATGATGTCGTCCATGCGCTCGCGTTGGCTCGTGACCGCGGCGATGGCGAGCGGTTGATGATCGGGACCGGAGAACGGACCAGCGTCAACCAACTCTTCCGCGCGCTCGCCGCCGCAACCGGGTACACCCATGAGGCCATCGAGGCTCCTGCGAGAGCCGGAGAGATCCGCCACAGCAGTGTCGACGCACGTCGGGCGGGCCAGGAGTTGGGGTGGAAGCCATGGACCACACTGGAAGAGGGGTTGGCGGCGACCTTGGCATGGGCAGCCGACCAACGACGGTGATCGCACGGAACACCCACGGGTCGACGTGCGGCCCGTGGAGTACGGGATACTCAACAACAGGCTGATGGGCGCTAGCTTTGTCAGTCTCTAGATACGAAGGAGAGGGAGGGCGTGTCATACACGGAGGAGGTCGGCGAGAAGCTCCGCCGTATCCGCGTTGACCGCGGCCTGTCGCTTCAGGATGTCGAGCGGGAGTCCGGGGGCAGCTGGAAGGCTGCCGTTGTTGGTTCGTACGAGCGGGGCGATCGCAACATCAGCGCTACACGTCTGCTCGAGCTCGCGGAGTTCTACGGGGTCACACCTGCGGATGTGCTTCCCGGCGAGCCCGTCTACCGTCAGGAGTCGGGCAACGGCGGCATCGTGATCGACCTGCAACAGCTGGAGAGTCTCGGCGAGCAGTGGAGTTCGGTCCGTCGCTACCTCGAGTCCATCCAGGTGCAGCGCGGCGACTACAACCGTCAGATCCTGTCGATCCGTGGTGAGGACCTGCGGGCCCTATCCGTGGTCCACGGCGGCTCTCCCGATGATCTGATCGGGGAGCTTCGCGGAGCCGGAGCCATCCTCGAGCGGTGACGCCTTGAGCTCAGCCGAGCTGCACGCGCCAAGCGGTGCTGCTGGCTTCTAGTCTGCTGCTTCCCCGATCGTACGATTCAGTGCATCGAGGACGGCTCGTGCGATCGCGTCGGTCTCGACCTCGCGAACCAGCGCACTCCCGGTGAGCGTGATCGTCTCACGTTCGGTCCGTACCTGGAGCAGGCACACCGCGATGGGCTGGCCGAGTGAGGCGTCGATGCCGATCCCCTCGAGGTCGACCCGACAGTCATCGCCGATGAGCGCGCTCGCTGCGTCGAGCGTGGCGCCCGCGACCGCACGCTGGAGTCCCTGTGGTGACGCCGAGGCGTCGTCGGTGCCGACGTAACGTTCGTCGCCGTCGAGTAGGGCTACCTCGGCGGTGAGGGTCAAGCCTGATCGGGTCGACCCGACACGTTCGATCACCACGCGCGAGGTGGCAGCGATCGTGGTGTTCTGGTCGAGCTGGACCACGCTGATGACCCGGTGGTCCGTGGGCACGCCGTAGCGAGCCATCAGCAGGGTCTGAGCGTCTCGTACGGTCTGCTTGGGCATCCGGTCCAGCGAGGTCAGCACGTGGAGTTCGTCGACCTGGCGGTCGAAACCCGACACGATGCGGGCGCCAAGCACGCCCGGGAGTGCGCAGAGCGAGCGTTCTACGGCCGCGCGCTGCGTCGGATCGTGCAGGTCTGTGGGCCGCGCCGTCGCTTCGAGGTCGAC
>SKNK01000202.1 GCA_007120565.1 Nitriliruptoraceae bacterium
CGGTCTGTGCAGTCTGCTCGGTGCCGGCGACTATCCGGACGCACGAACGGGGCTGCGCGAGTGGATCGCCTCGGATGGACAGTTGAGGTTCGCGACCTTCGAGTCGGCCGCGGTCGAGAGTTCAACCCGGTGGGAGGACGACCGACTGATCGTCGAGCTCAACGCCCGCTACCTGTTCGAGGACGCCAGCCGTGCCGCCCCGACCCTGGTGCACCAGCTCGTGCTGATCGGCGATCCCGAGTGGCCGGGGGAGCCCGTCGCTGCCGCGACCGAACTCGAGGCGGCCCGGGCCCACGCCGATGCCTGCGATCGACTCGACCATGGGGACAACCCTCCTGCAGGGTGTCAGGACGTGCGTGACCTCCTGGAGGAACCCGATCCGCTGCGTGCGCTTGAGGAAGCTGGGTTCCCTCGCCGCTGACACCAGGACCGCTCGCTGCAGGGTGGGTGTCGCGATGGCGAGGAACCATCGGCGCGGGAGGGGCGTCTCACAGGTCGGCCCGTTCGCCGCCTGGGAGTGGCGGCGCGGTCACCGAGGGGAGAGGCCGATCATGTCGAGGTTCCCGACTGCCACGGGCATGGCCGGCCTGCTGTTGGCCGCACTACTCGCTGGTTGCAACCCGGCGCCGGGGGAGCAGGTCGGTGATGCTCGGCTGGTGGCGGACGAGCAGGCCTACCCCGGCGAGGTTGGGCCGATCGTCGGCGAGGTGGCCCGAAGCGACGAGGATGCCGGCCGGCTGTGGGACGCGGTAGGCCTGTCCGGGGAGCCGCCCCCCCTGGAGGGGGAGGCGCTCGTGGTCGTCTCCGGCGGGCAACCGGATGACTGCCCCTGGCGGCTGGATGAGGTCACGGTGGACGACGAGGTAGCCCGCTTCGCGCTCGCTCCGGTGAGCAGCCTGGCGAGGGCCTTCGGCCTCGGGCACTGTTCGGGTGACTGGCAGCCGAGGACCTACGCGGTGGTCGTGCCAGACGACGACCTGCTCAGCGTCCGTGAGGTCGAGCTCGTGGTGCCGTGGGAGTACCCGGCCGAGCGGGTCGTGACCGCCCGGCCGATCGCTGAGCTGTCGGATCCCGAGCTGTGGGCATCTCGGACGCTGTCCGCGGATCACCTTGGCGCCCCCTTCGGTTGTTACGACAGCTTCGTGGCCGCCACCACGGCAGACGGCGCGTTGCTGGTCGAGGTGGCCTGGTGGGGCGAGGATGATGTCGCTCGCGACGTCGGCGATGTTCACACGGTCGAGGGCGAGCTCCCCCTCGAGCACGTCACCGTGCTCATCCGCACCGGGACCTACGTGGCCTCGGATCTCTGCACCGACATCGACGTCGAGGACCGGCCGCTGGTCGCCGACCGGTGGGTGGGGATCTCGGGCAGGCTGGAGCTCAGCCGTTGGCTCAGGGAGGGGGCCCAGTTCAACCACCCCGTCGCCACGGTGGTGCTGCGCGACGTGGTCCTCAGATCGAGCGACCCCGACGCAGGCCAGTGGCACATCGAGGAGCTCAAGTTACGTGACGTCGACGTGGGTGGCGAGCCCGGCTGAGCGGTGACGGACCCGCTCAGCCGGGCTGCCGTGAACACCACAGATGGAGGGTAAGGTCACGTCTCGTCGTCGAGGTTCGAGAGGTGACCACGTGCGTGTCGGAGTCGTGACGTTCCCGGGGTCACTCGACGATCACGATGCGTCCGTTGCCATCGAACGGTGCGGCGGCGATCCCGTGACGCTGTGGCACGCAGACGCTGACCTCAAGGGGGTCGATGCGGTCGTCCTCCCTGGCGGCTTCAGCTACGGCGACTACCTGCGCTGCGGCGCGGTCGCGCACCGTGCGGCGGTCATGGGCGCGATCGCCGACTTCGCGCGCGACGGCGGACCCGTGCTGGGTATCTGCAACGGCTTCCAGGTGTTGTGCGAAGCAGGCCTGCTGCCAGGTGCGCTCCTCCGCAACGAGGGTCTGCGGTTCGTCTGTCGCGACGTCCTGCTCGTGGTCGAGTCGACCGACACGCCGTGGACCCGGGCGTACGTCCCGGACGAACGCATCGTGGTGCCGGCCAAGCACGGTGAGGGCCGCTACCACGCGGACGAGGCGACGCTCGACCAGCTGGAGCAGGACGGCCGGGTGGTCGTTCGTTACGCGCCGCGGAACAACCCCAACGGGTCCGCTCGGGACATCGCCGGTATCACCAACGAGGGGCGTAACGTCGTCGGCCTGATGCCCCATCCCGAACACGCCGTCGATCCGATGCTGCTGGGCGGCGAGGACGGCCGCGGGTTCTTCGACAGCCTGCTGCAGCCGCAACCCGCCTAGCGGATCCAGGCCTCCGGACGGTCAGCTCGACAGCGGTGACGCATCCACGGGCCAGCCCTGCTCCTGTGCCTCGCGGCGACGTTGGGCACGCAGGTAGCCGAACAAGGCCAGATGCGCCGCGATCCCCGCGAACAGCACAGCTGCCGGTACCCACTCGCCTCGGAAGGCGAGCAGGAGGGCGGCGACGAACGCGCAAGCCACCAGCACGGCTCGCAGGATGTTCAACGCGTCCATCATGCTCACGTTCCTCGCTCGTTGCCCGGCACCGGTTCGCAGGGGGCAGGATACCTCCGTGTCCCCGGACGGGGATGCGTAGTAGCTTGGCCTGGTCGCCGCGGCCACCACCGTGCGCCGGACGAGGAGATCGGCCAGCATGGATGCGAGGACGGAGGTCGAGGAACGCCTCGTCACTCGGCTAGAGGCGCTCCTCGAGCGGCTCATCGGGCGACGGTACGTCCAGCACGCGCTGTTCGCGGTCGAGGTTGGAGATCGCTCCTTCGGCTGGAGCGGTGCCCGTGGCATGGCCAACCCGGCGGGTCGGCCACTGGAGGTCGATGACCTGGTGCCGCTGGCGAGCGTCACCAAGCTCTACACCTCGGTGCTGGTCCACCAGTTGGCCGAGACCGCACTGATCGACCTCGACGCCCCGATCACGACCTACCTCGACGACCTCGCCAACCTGCACCGATCCGATGGCGTCGACCTCACCGACCGGATCACGGTACGGCACCTGTTGAGTCACACCTCGGGGCTGCCCGACTACTACCTCGACAAGCCGAAGGGCGGCGACAGCCTCCACGAGCGGATCCTGCGCGACGGTGACCGCTCGTTCGACCTCGCCGAGGTGATCGAGGAGGTTCGCGAGCTGGAGCCGCACTTCCCCCCCCGGGACCTGCGCGGCGGGGGCAAGGCCACCGCCCGGTACG
>SKNK01000194.1 GCA_007120565.1 Nitriliruptoraceae bacterium
ACGCGCAGCGCCACGGCCTTGTTCTGGTGCTGGGACTTCTCATTCTGACAGCTGGCGACCAGCCCCGTTGGCAGGTGGGTGATCCGTACCGCGGAGTCGGTGGTGTTGACGCTCTGCCCGCCCGGGCCCGAAGAGCGGTAGACATCCACACGGATGTCCTCGTCGGGGATCTCGACGTCGCCCTCGACCTCTGGGAGCACCGGAACGACGTCGACGAGCGCGAACGAGGTCTGCCGGCGAGACTGCGAGTCGAAGGGGCTGATCCGCACCAGGCGGTGCACCCCGTGTTCGACGTTCAGGAAGCCGTAGGCGTCGGGACCACGCACCTCGAAGGTGGTGGACTTCAGGCCGGCTTCCTCGCCGAAGGACTGGTCGTACACCTCGGTCTCGAACCCTCGACTCTCAGCCCAGCGCAGGTACATCCGCTGCAGCATCTGGGCCCAGTCCATCGCATCGACGCCGCCCTCACCGGCGTGGACGGAGACGAGCGCATCGGCATCGTCGTGCTCCCCGCCGAGCATCGTCGCCAGCTCCAAGCGGTCGAGTTCGACCCGGATCTCCGCCAGGCCGTTCTGGACCTCGGTGGCGGAGGCAGCGTCGTCCTCCTCCCCCGCGAGCTCGTTGAGCACGTCCAGATCGTCGAGGCGGTCGGAGAGCCGCTCGATGCGGGCGAGCTCGCCCTCGACACGCTTGAGCTCGGTCGTGACCTCCCGAGCACGGTCGACGTCGTCCCACAGGCCCGGCTCACCCGCAAGGGACTGCAGTTCGCCGAGGCGGTCACGCTTGCCATCGACGTCGAGGTCCACGGCGAACCGCTCGAGCCGCCCGCGCTGCGTCGCGAGCTCATCGGCGTGGGAGCTGGCCATGGTGAAGGGTCCTCCGTCGGTCGACCGGTGATGCTACCGCTGCCGCTTGTAGCCTCCGCCAAGGTAGGCAGAGACGAGGGAGGCGGCCGCATGAACCTGACGATCCGGCCGATCTCCTCCCGCGCGGAGCTCTCGGCCGCCGCCGCGTTGGTTGCACGCTTGCAGCACGATCCTGCCAGCCACATCGGCTACCTCGACGTCGAGGTAGCGGGGCTCGAGAAGCAGTTGGGCGAGCTCGAACCTCTCGGCCTTGACGGGGTCATCGGCGCGTTCACCGACGGTCGTGTGATTGGGGTGCTCGTCACCGATTGGGACACCGACCCTCCACGGGTGTGGTGGCACGGGCCGCTGGTCGACGCCGCCGGCGATGACGACCCCGACGAAGCCGACCGCCGGTGGGCGAGGATCGCCGGGTCGCTCTACACCGCAGCGCAGCGGCTCCTCCCGGCGACGGTCACGGAGGAGGAGATCCTCCCTGACGAGCGCAACGAACGACTCGCACGGTTCGCGCACCACTACAGTTTCGAGCTGGGCTCCGGAGCTGCGGTCCTGAGCCGCAAGTTGGACACCACGATGCCTTCTCCCGACCTCCCCGGGGTCGTGATCCGAGCCTTCCGTGACGAGGACCGTGCCGCGGTTGCGGCGATCCACGACCAGCTCTTCCCCGGATCACATCTGCCGGGCCCAAGGGTGGACGAGGGACGCGACCGGCAGGTCTTCGTCGCCCTCCGTGATCTCGACCCGGTCGGCTACGTCGCGATCGAGCGCCAGCGCGACGGGCAGGGCTACCTCGACTTCGTCGGGGTCACCGATGACGAACGTGGCCTTGGGATCGGTACGGCGCTGGCCGCAGAGGCCTGTGTGTCGGCATGGGATGCCGGGAGTGTCGGCGTCCACCTCACCGTTCGGACCTCCAACGTTGCCGCACGGCGCCTGTACGAGCGGCTCGGGTTCACCGAGGAGCGGATCCTCGTGCCCTGGCGGCGGAGGCGGGGCACGCAACGCTTCGCCCAACCGAGGCCGTAGGTCGAGGGGCGCCGTGACCGGGAGACGAGCGTTGGCTAGGGATCGTCGCGGTCGGGCGTTTCGACCCGGTCGGCCTCGGTGATCTCCCGCAGGACCCGTGCCGGGTTGCCGACCGCGACGACGCCGTTCGGCAGATCCCGAACCACGACCGCCCCGGCACCGACGACGGTGTCATCGCCGATCGTCACACCCGGGCCGACGATCACGCCGCCACCGAGCCAGACGTTGTCCCCGATGGTGATCGGGTCGGCCGACTCCCACCCTTCGCGCCGGGCGACCGGGTCGATCGGATGGGTCGCGGTGAGCAGTTGTACGCGGGGAGCGATCTGGCAGTCCGCACCGATCGTGATGGCGACGACGTCCAGCATGATGCAGTCGAAGTTGATGAACGTGCCCGCACCGATCGAGATGTTGCTGCCATAGTCGCAGCGGAAAGACGGGTGGATCACGACGCCGTCGCCGACCTGGCCCAACAACTCCTGCAGGATCGCGGCGCGCTCCTCGGCCGCCGCGTGGGGTGTCGCGTTGTAGCGCTCGGTCAGGGCCTGGGCGTGCGCCTGTTCCCGTTGGAGGACCGGATCGTCCGCGATGTACAGCTCACCGGCCAGCATCCGCCGCTGCATCTCCGACATGGCGACTCGAGGCTCGTGGTGGGTGTCTGACGCGCCTCAGCTGCTCTCGTTGGTGAGCACGACCTCGAAGCCCCACAGTTCGGACCCGACTGCGGCAGGCCCGCCCTTCGGCGCCTCACCCGATCCATGACCATGGCCACCGTGCTCCCCGGCGCCGGCGCCGTCCTCGGTCCCGTGGCTACCGGGCCCCTGGTCGCCGCCGTGGCCGTGGCCCGCGCCTGCCTCGGCGTCCTCGCTGTCCTGCTGGGACTGGGCGTGACCGCGCTGGAAAGCGGCGGAGTCCATCCAGGCCTTGAACGAGGCCTCGTCGCGCCACTTGGTGACGACGAGGTAGCGGTCGGTGCCCTCGGTTGGACGCAGGAGTTCGAAGGACTCGAACCCGTCCACCTTGTCCACCTCGCCAGCCCGGGCGGCGAAGCGCTGTTCGAGCACGTCCCCCTTGCCCTCGGGGACCTCCAGGACGTTGATCTTCACGACGGACACGATGGCACCTCGTTGCTGGTGTGTGCAGGTTGCCGTCGAGGATAGGGGGACGGGCCGCGGGTCCGGCGCGAGCGCGGATGCGCCGCGCGCTGCCCGGTAGGGTCGGCTCGACCGTGCTGCCGCTGTTCGCGGCGCAGCCACCGGCGAGAGATCCCCTCGCCCTTCGCAACGCCCGGATCGCTTGGGCCACCTCGGCCCGGTGGTGGGCGTAGATCCCGTC
>SKNK01000110.1 GCA_007120565.1 Nitriliruptoraceae bacterium
CACCCCCGCAGCTTCGACCGCCTCCAGCGCCCGATCGGTCTCGGCCAGGTCGAGCGAGATCGGCTTCTCGCACATCGTCGCCTTGCCGGCCGCAGCGGCCGCCACGATCAGGTCGACGTGGGTCGGGGTCGGTGTGCAGATCGCGACCGCGTCGACGTCATCGCGGGCGATCGCATCCGCCGGCTCCGACGACCCCGGGACCTGCCAGCGGGAGGTGACCTCGTCGATCGCCGCCGGGATCGGGTCGACCACGAAGGCCAGCTGCGCACCGGGGATCTCGCGTGCCAGCAGATCGGCGTGCATCCGACCGATGCGTCCGAGGCCGATCACCGCGATGCGGACGGGGTCCATGTGCGTGCTCCTCTCGATCGTGCCCGACGACGCACCGAGCGGACGTCCGAGCATCGGTCAGGTGGCTGGCCGGCACTAGCCCGACGCCACTGGTGCCTCCTGGCGCAGGTCGGTGACCGTCTCCCAGGCACGCGACCGGGCGGAGCGCAGGATCGCGTCCTGGACGCTGACCCAGGCGAGCGCGTCCTCGAAGCTCGGTCGGAACGGGCGATCCTCGGCCAGGGCGGTGCAGAACTCGTGGTCCTCGATCGCGATCACGTCCTCGAAGCCGATCCCGTTCGCATCGCCCGGCGCGAACGCTCCGTGGTACGGGAACCGGTCACCGCCGTTGATCGTCGTCCAGCCGCGCCGGTCCGGCGGGTCCTGGACGTAGAGGTGCAGTTGGTTGAGCTGCTCGAGGTTCCACGCGATCGCGCCCTGCGTGCCGTAGATCGTGAACGTGTTCTCGCTCTCCGGACCGACGAAGGTCCGGCAGGACTCGAAGGTGGCTCGTGCACCGGAGGCGAACCGGGCCAGCACCCCGACGTAGTCCTCGTTGGTGACCGCACCCATCGGATCGTCGGCCGTGCCGCGGTCGTAGTGGGTCCCGCCGGCCGACGGCAGCGGCCGTTCGGTGATGAACGTCTCCGTCGCCGCGGCAACCTCGGCGATCGGACCGACCAGATAGGTGGCGAGGTCGACGGTGTGGCTCAGCAGGTCGCTGGTGACCCCATGACCACCTTCATCGACGCGGTAGCGCCAGGAGAGCCGGCCGAGCGGATCCGCGCCGTAGACGGAGAAGAACGACCCGCGGTAGTGGACGACGTCACCGATGGCGCCACGCTCAAGCAACCGCTTGGTGTGCTGCACCAACGGCGCCCAACGGTAGTTGTACCCGACCCCGGACACCACCCCAGCGGTGCGTGCGGCGAGCTCGGCAGCGACGGTCTGTTCGGGCGTCCCGCCGACGGGCTTCTCGCAGAAGACCGCCTTGCCCGCCGCGGCCACCGCCTCGACCACCTCCAGATGGAGCATGTTGGGTGCGGTGATCCAGATCGCGTCGAGGTCCGGGTCCTCGACCAGCTCCCGCCAGTCGTCGACGACCCGGTCGAACCCGAACCGCTGTGCCGCGAGCTCACGGCGGTCCGGATCGCTGTCGGCGCAGACGGCCAGGCGGGTCTCGTACCCGCTGTCAGCGAAGATGGTCCCGTTCCGGGCCAGCGACCGGCTGTGGGCCTGGCCCATCCATCCGAAGCCGACCACGCCGACCCGGAGCTCGCGACGGTCCCTCATCCCTCGCCCTCCGGCGAGCGAGCGCCCCGGCCTTCCAGTTCGTGCTCGAGCTGCTCGAGCTCCGCCCCGCCCGCCATGGCCTGCAGCAGCTCGTCCCGCGTGATCTGGTCCTTGGGGCGGTCGGTCAGGGTCGCGCCACGGTTGAGGATCATGAACCGGTCACCGACCGGCAGCGCGTGATGGGGGTTGTGGGTGATGAAGATGACCCCGACCCCCCGCTCCGCCGCCTTCACGATGTACTTGAGCACCACACCGGCCTGCTTGACGCCCAGTGCCGAGGTGGGCTCGTCGAGGATCAGGAGCTTGGCCCCGAAGTAGACCGCACGGGCGATCGCGACGGCCTGCCGTTCACCGCCGGAGAGCGTGCCGACCGGTTGGTCCGGGTCGCGGATGTCGATCCCCATCTCCAGCAGCTGTTCGCGAGCGATCCGCTTCGCCCGGGCGACGTCGAAGCGTCGGAACGGCCCCCAGCCGACGGTCGGCTCGGAACCGAGGAAGAAGTTGCGCCAGATCGGCATGAGCGGCACGGTCGCGAGATCCTGGAAGACGGTCGCGATGCCGATGGCCTTGGCCTCGCGAGGTGAGCCCAGTCGGATCACCTCACCTTCGAACAGCACCTGCCCCTCGTCGTAGTGGTGGACGCCCGACAGGATCTTGATGAAGGTCGACTTGCCCGCCCCGTTGTCACCCAGCACGCAGGTGACCTCGCCGGACCGGATCGTGGTCGACACCTCCTTGAGCGCGATGATGCTGCCGAAGTACTTGCTGACGTCACGGATCTCGAGCAACGGTGCCGTGTGGTCGGTGCTCATCGGCGGGCTCCTTCCGCGCGACGACGGACCGCGTTGTTGGCGATGACGGCGAGCAGGAGGATCGCCCCGAGGAACAGGAACCGCCACGAGGAGTCCCACCCGGCGAACGGGATGCCGGCCAGCGCCATCCCCATGATCAGCGCACCGATGGAGGCGCCGACCGCGGTCCCGAAGCCCCCGGTCAGCAGACACCCACCGACCACGGCGGCGATGATGAACTCGAACTCGCGACCGACCCCCTCGTTGGCCTGGACGCTGCCGAGCCGCAGCGCGGTCATGATGCCGACGAAGGCACCCGTCACCGAGGTGGTCATGAACAGACCGAGCTTCGTCGCACGCACCGGGACCCCGCTGTTGCGGGCCGCGTTGACGTCGCCGCCGACGGCGTAGATCCAGTTGCCCTGGCGCGTCCGGGTCAGCACCCACGTCGCGATCGAGGCGATCAGGACCCACCACAGCACGGAGATCCGGAAGTTGTACGGCGCCCAGAACGTGCTGGCCAACACGGCGGCTGCGCTGTCGAAGCCCGCCGCCTGCTCGAACCCGTCGACGCGCACGGTGCCCGTCAGCAGCAGCGTGCCGCCGGCGTTCGCGCCGCGCAGGATGAAGTACATCCCGAGGGTGACGATGAAGCTCGGCAACCCGGTCTTCATGGTGATCAGGCCGTTGGTCAGCCCGATCATCGCCGCCAGCAGCAGCACGATCGGGATCGCGACCCACACGTTCATGTCGAGTCGGGTGATCAGGATGCCGAACACCAGCCCGGAGGAGCCGACCATCACCCCGGTC
>SKNK01000488.1 GCA_007120565.1 Nitriliruptoraceae bacterium
AGACGTCGAGGTTGATGTCCTCGAGGATGGTGAAGCCTCCGACCCCCCACCCGAGGTCGCGCGTGGTCAGGACCGCGGTGGCCTGGCCGGTTCCCGTGGCGGGGTCCGTCGCACCGCCTGCGTCGGACGCTGGCACTTGCGTCTGATCATCCACCGTGTCCGCTCCTGCTCGGGCCAGTCCTACTCGGACCTCGCGGGTCGTGACGGGAGGGACCGGCCGGTGCCACCGGCGAGCAGCGACACCGACCGTCCCTCATCCGTTGAGGTGAGGACCGGCTCAGCCGGCCTCAGGCGGTTCGGTGGCTTCCGGCGGGAGGATCTCGACGGTCTCCACCTCGATGTTGGCCGGATCGTCATCGATATTGAGCATCGACGCGGTGAACATCGGCTGCAGCATCGCGTGATCGCTGGCACGGATGGTCGTGGTGCCCTTCGGCGCCTCGAACGTCCAACCTTCCAGCGCAGAGATCATGCCGTCCACGTCCTCTGGATCGGCTTCACTCAGCGCTTGGACGATCATCTGTGCGGCCACGAACCCGTCGGGCGTGAACAGGTCGACGTTGTCCGCGCCAACGGCGTCGATCAGGAAGCTGTTGACGTCGTTGTCGGGCGCGGTCGAGTAGTAGTGGCTGAGGAACAGGATGTCGGGGCCTGCCGGGCCGTAGAGCGGCCAGGTCGCCACGTCACCGAGTCCGGTCGTGACGGTGTAGTTCTCGAAGATGCCCTGTTGCTCCATCGTCTCCCACATCGCCGGCGTGGTGTCACCGGCCCAGGCGACGAACACCAGGTCAGGGTCCAGGTCGGCGACCTGCTGCACGAACGGCGTGAACTCGGTCGCGGACAACGGCACTTCCACCGCCTCGACGTTGGCGCCTTCAGCACCCAGCACCGCGTCGACGGCCGCGATGTTCGCGGAACCGAACTCGGAGTCCTGAACGAAAGCGACCACGGTGGAGCCGTCGATCTCATCGACCAAGCTCGCCGCCGCAGCGACGTCCTGGTAGCTCTGCCGGCCCGAGCGGAAGGTGTACTGGTTGATGCCGGTCACCGCGTCGGTCGCAGCCGGACCGGAGATGAACAGCAGCTCGTTCTCCTCGGCGAAGGGCGCGAGTTGCACGGCGACACCGGACGAGACGGCACCAGCCAGGATCGTGATCCCCTGTCCGACGAGGTCGACCGCGGCAGAGATGGCCTGGTCGGGCTCACCCCCGTCATCGACGATCTCGAACTCGATCGGCCGGCCGTTGACGGCACCACTGCCGTCGGTGGCGTAGTCCAGACCCGCCTCGAGTCCGTCGAGGTAGGCGTTGCCGTAGGTGCCGAGGAATCCAGACGTCGACGTGATGATCCCGATGCGGATCGGTTCACCGTCGGCTGCTGGCGCCTCGGCCTCCTCGTCGCCGTCCTCGGGGGCCTCGGGGGCCTCGGGAGCCTCCTCGGACGCGTCGGTCTCGGTCGGGGTTTCATCGGTTGCGGTTTCGGTCTCTGTGCCGTTGCACGCAGCGAGTAAGAGCGCTGAGGCTCCTACGGCGGCAAGGACGGAACGAAGGCGTACGCGAGCCATGCTCGTCTCCTCTCCCAGGGGCGCGTCGGGCTCCCCCAGACGCTGAGACGAACCCTACGTTGGCATCCCAACAATGAGGGATGCATCATATCGTCAGAACACCCGATTCTTGGCCACCCTGCTTGTGTTTTCCACAATGTTGGTCGTGAATCCGTGCACAAGCACGATGTCGACCCCGGCCTCGGTTTCCCGTCGCCGACGGCCCTCGTCCTCTCGGACGACGCACGTGGACGAATGGCGCCTAGGGTTGTGGGCAGTCGACCGAAGGACATCACCATGGGCTTGAACATCCAGGACCTTGCCATCGCGAGCTCGGACGTGGATCACCTCGCCCGGCTCGACGACCGCCACGCCTACGACCAGGGCAACGAGCCGCCGCGCCTGACCATCTCCGGCGTTCCCGAGGGCACCGTCGAACTCGCGATCGTCTGTCACGACCCGGACGCTCCGCTTCCCGACGGCTTCACGCACTGGACGCTGTACGGCATCCCCGCGGAGACGACGGAACTCGACCCCGATGCCGACGCGACCCATCAGCCGGGCCCCAACGACTTCGGTGAGACGGGCTACGGTGGCCCGATGCCGCCGCCAGGACACGGCACGCACCACTACTACTTCTGGGTCTACGCCCTCTCCCGTGCCATCGATGGGGCACCCTCGCGTGCGGAGTTCATCCGTGACCATGGCGACGCGATCATCGAGCAGAACCGACTGATCGGGACCTACTCCAACTAGTCCAGCGCCCCGATCACCGAGGCGCGGTCCGTGAGGAGATCGTGGTGGCCACTATCGAGATGCGTGACGTCTCCCCCGGCGGCCACCTCCTCAGCCAGGCCATGGTCGAGGATCTCCCGGACCGCGCCGTTCTACGCGACATCCTCGCGGCCCGCGTCGACGCCGAGGTAGCCGCCTACAACGCCGACCCCGGTCTCCACTACCGAGGGCTCGTCCAACCTGAGGACGCGATCCGCTACAGCGACGGCTTCCGGATGCGGACCCCCGGCCCCCTCGATGCCGGCCACCTCTTCCGCGCCGTCGAGGAAGCGGTCGGGGCGGGCGTCGTGGTGTTCCACATCGGCGAGGTCACGGTGGGCGACCTGGACCACGAGGTAGAAGTCGCCGACGAGCACCTGATCACCACGGTGCTCCGCCGCCCGATCGTGGCGCGGACCCCACGCGCGACCTGACCGTGCGACGATGCCCGAGCGGGTACGCGACGCCGTCGGGATCCGACCATCGTCGGCGAGTCGTCCGACGGCGTCGGTGTGGCCGGGTCGACGATGTCCGTGGCGGTGACCCCGGCTACCGTCTCCGGTCATGGATGTCCTCAGCGAACCGCTCACCGGACCGCAGGTCCGCATCCTTGGGGTGCTGGTCGAGAAGCAGTTGACCACACCCCAGGGCTACCCGCTGACCGAGAACTCGTTGATCACGGGCTGCAACCAGTCGACGAACCGCTACCCGGTGGTCGACTACGACGTCTCGGTGGTCCGACCAGCGCTGATCCGGTTACGGGAACGGGCGCTCTCCAAACGGGTGATGCGCGCCGGTGAGCGGGCGGAGAAGCACGCCCACCGGCTCGACGAGCAACTCGGCCTATCCTCGGTCGCGCCGCTGGCAGTCCTGGCCGTACTGATGCTCAGGGGTGCGCAGAC
>SKNK01000413.1 GCA_007120565.1 Nitriliruptoraceae bacterium
CGAAGGCCCCTTCCCGTGACCAGGGCAAGGCCTCCCCCCGCGCCGAGGGCAAGGCCTCGTCGAGCGGTCAGGGCAAGCCCACGCCCAAGGACGATGACGACCTGCGGGACGCGGAGGTCCGCACCGGGGTGCTGGACCTGTTGCCGGAGGGCTACGGGTTCCTGCGATGCACCGGCTACCTGGCCGGCAGCAAGGACGTCTACGTCTCGCAGTCGTTCGTGCGGCGGCTGGACCTGCGCCGCGGTGACCTGATCAGCGGCCCGATCCGCCGCAACCGCAACAACGACAAGTTCCCGGCTCTGGCCCGGGTCGACACTGTCGAGGGTGCACAGCTGCCCAAGGACCCGGAGCAGCGCCGCCGGCCGAACTTCGGCGACCTCACGCCGCTGTTCCCCGACGAGCGTCTGCCGTTGGAGACCGAGGGCGGGTCGCCGATGGCGATGCGGGTGGTCGACCTGATGGCGCCGGTCGGCAAGGGCCAACGTGCGCTGCTGGTGTCGCCGCCGAAGGCGGGCAAGACCACGGTGCTCAAGCAGTTGGCCAACGCGATCGAGCGCAACGACCCGGACGTGCACCTGATGGTGTTGTTGGTGGATGAACGCCCCGAAGAGGTCACCGATTTCGAGCGTTCCGTGGACGGCGAGGTGGTGTCGTCGACGTTCGACCGGCCGGCGGAGGATCACACCCAGGTCGCGGAGCTCACGATCGAGCGGGCGAAGCGCCTGGTCGAACGCGGCCGCGACGTGGTCGTCCTGCTGGACTCGATCACGCGGCTGGGCCGGGCCTACAACCTGGCGATGCCCGCGTCCGGGAGGATCCTCTCCGGCGGCATGGACTCCACGGCGCTGTACCCGCCGAAGCGGTTCTTCGGTGCCGCCCGCAACCTCGAGGAGGGCGGGTCGCTGACGATCATCGCGACGGCGCTGATCGAGACCGGCTCGAAGATGGACGAGGTGATCTTCGAGGAGTTCAAGGGCACCGGCAACATGGAGCTACGGCTCGACCGCCGGATGGAGCAGAAGCGGATCTTCCCGGCGATCGACATCGGCGCGTCGGGTACCCGCCGCGAGGAGCTGCTGCTGACCGAGGGCGAACTGGAGACCGTGTGGCGGCTGCGCCGGCTGCTGTCGACCATGGACCCCGAGGCCGCCTTGCAGCTGCTGATCGACAAGCTCAGGTCGACGCGGTCCAACGACCAGTTCCTGGAGATGATCGCGAAGTCGACCCTGCAGTGACCCACACGGTCGTCCCTCTGCCCGTCGAGACCGCCCATGGGCGACTCACGTGTCCAGTTCCGCCTCAACCTCGCGTCGATGGGGAGGCTTGCGGCCCGAAGAGGACGTCGGCGAGCTGGGAGGTAGCCTCGTCGAACTCCCTCCCGAGCGTCCGGAACGAAGACGACCTCCCGTCCAAGGGATCGGAGACGTCCGCGTGGCGACGCTTGAGCTTGACGGGACGCTGGCCGTCGGCTGCGGCGGCAACCGCCCGCAACCGTGCCTGCGGATCGCCGTCAGCGCCAGGTAGCGAGATCGATCCCCCGCCGTCACGGAGCTGCTCGATCAGGGCCAGCAGCTCGCGGAGCAGGAACGTTCGGCCCTCGCGGCCCTCACCCGTGTCGAGCAGTTGCTGCCGGTGTTCGCGGGTCATGGTGATGATCAGCGGCACCTCGTCGACCGGCACATAGAACAGTGGCCGTGAGAGGTGGTCGTCCAGGGTCAGGCCCCGGTCAGCCGCCAGTTTCCGCGCCGCGTCGTCCGCGGGATATCCGACCGCACCTTGCGTCCCGGCGGAGGCGATCGCGACCGAGCCGTCGCCGAGCCGTCCATCCGCCGCTGCCTGCAGCATCCGTTCGAGCAGCGGGCTGCGTGCGATGTTGAAGGTGCAGACGACCAGCAGGTCCGGCACAGTGGGCTCCTCTGGCTCCCGTCCCACGTTACCGAGCCGGGCGCCGCAAGCTTCCCTGACCGGACGTTCAGCAGGCTCGACGGACCGTCGCGGCGGCGATGACACCGACCGATTCCCGCACGAACAGTCGAGGCTCGATGGCCTCATCGTCGTCCGAGGCCGCGCCGACGACCGTGACGTCGTCGTCCATGCACTGGCGGAACAGCAACCGGCTACGGGTGGTGTGGAATCCGCTCGTCGCGACCGTGACGTGGTCCCAGCCGCGTTCCTCCGCCATGCTCGCCACGTTCGCGGCTTCGCCCGCGGTGTTCTCCGGGCTCGGGTCGAAGCAGATCGCATCCTCGCCGCAGGTCCGTCCCTGCCGTTCACCGAACCACGCGGCGGTGGACGAGAGCACCAGGGTCGCGTCGTGCTGCTCGGCGAGTTCGATGCCGAGCTCGGCCCGCTCACCCCCGGCGCCGCCTAGGACCACGACCGCGTCCGGATCCACCGGTACATCGTCGGTCGGCATGACGTACCAAGCGAGGCCGATGCAGGAGCCGAGCACGCCGACGGTTGCGAGCAGCACGGCCCAACGTGCCCCGTTCACCAGCTCCTGCTCCTCGACCGTGGCCGGCCAGCGTACGACCTCCGCTGTGTACCGATATGTATGCTCCAGGCAGCCGGAGGCTCGACGGAGGCTGCATTGAAGGCGTTGGTGTTGGCCGGTGGTGCCGGGACACGACTACGTCCGATCACCTACACCTCCGCGAAGCAGTTGGTGCCGGTCGCCAACAAGCCGATCCTGTTCTACGGGCTCGAGCAGATCCGCGACGCTGGCATCACCGACGTCGTCATCGTCGTCGGCGACACGCACGCGGAGATCGAGGCCGCCGTCGGCGACGGCTCGACGCTCGGCATCGATGTCACCTACGTCCACCAGGACCAGCCGCTCGGCCTCGCTCACGCGCTGCTCACCGCCCAGCCGGCGCTCGGCGACGACGACGTCGTCATGTTCCTCGGCGACAACCTCATCGAGGGCGGCATCGATGAGCTCGTGCGTCGCTTCGTCACCGACCGTCCCGACGCCCAGCTGCTGCTCAAACAGGTCGAAGACCCGTCGCGGTTCGGTGTCGCAGTGCTCGATGCCGGCGGCACCGTCCAACGCCTGGTGGAGAAGCCTCCCGAACCGCCCTCCGACCTCGCCCTGGTCGGCGTCTACCTGTTCACCCCGGCCATCTTCGACGCTGCCCGCGCGATCGAGCCGTCCTGGCGCGGCGAGCTGGAGATCACCGACGCGATCCAGCGGCTGGTCGACGATGGCCAG
>SKNK01000401.1 GCA_007120565.1 Nitriliruptoraceae bacterium
CACCCGGTGGAGAAGCCGCAGACCATCGCCACCGCGATCCGTATCGGTAACCCGGCCTCCTGGCAGCAGGCCGTCGATGCCGCTGAGGAGTCCAACGGGTCGATCCGGTCGGTCACCGATCGCGAGATCATGGCCGCGTTCCGCCTCATCGCCCAGCACGGGGTGTTCGCCGAACTGGCCTCCGCAGCGTCGGTGGCTGGCTTGCTCCAGCTGCATTCGGCGGGCGAGCTCGACCCCGGTCAGGTGCTCGTCTGCACGCTCACCGGGCATGGCTTGAAGGATCCCGAGTGGGCGATCAGCGGAGCCGCAGCCCCGGTCAAGGTGCCCGCGGAACTCGAGGTGGTCGCCGCCGCCCTCGAGCTGACGTGAGCCTCCGGTGAGTTCCTCGTCCCCGCGCCACCACACCGTCCGTGTCCCTGCGACCTCGGCGAACCTCGGAGCGGGGTACGACGCGTTCGGGCTGGCCGTCGACCTCCACCTCGTCGTTCGAAGCCTGCCGCGCCAGGAGCAGGCCGAGCGAGTGACGGGGGCAGGGGAGTGCGATCAGGTCGAAGGAAGCGACGACAACCTGATCTGGCGGGCGGTGCTGGCCTTCTGCGAACAGCAGGACGTCGCGGTCCCCGAGGTGGCGTTGCGCACGACCAGCGCCATCCCCATGGAACGCGGCCTCGGCTCCTCGTCGTCGGCCATCGTCGCCGGGCTGGTGCTGGCACGGGCGCTGACCGGCACGCCCGTCAGCGACCAGGACCTCGTCGCGCTCGCCGATGAGCTGGAAGGCCATCCTGACAACGTCGCGCCCGCCCTTCTGGGCGGGCTGGTCGTGTGCAGCCGCGATGACCACGGTGTGGTCGTGACCCGTCGGATCAACCCGACGCCTCGGCTCCGCCCCGTCCTGTTCGTTCCGACGACGAGGCAGTCCACCTCCGATGCTCGCGCGGTCCTTCCCGACCACCTCGACGTCGCCGACGCGGCGCTGCAGGCCTCACGGGCCGGACACGTGCTTGGCGCGCTGAGCGGGCTGTGGCCCGCGGACCCACGTCTGAGCGGGGACCGCCTGCACGAACCTGCTCGGGCGGCGGTGATGGAGCCGTCGACGGAACTGTTGACGGGCTTGCGTGCTGCCGGTGTGCATGCCTGGTTGTCGGGTGCCGGGCCGTCGGTCGCCTCGGCGGTGCCCGATGCCGACCACGATCAGGCGATGGCCGGCCGGTGTGCGGAGTTGGCCGCGAGGCACGGCTTCGAGGTGCGGCGCTTGGCGTTCGATCTGTCTGGAGCGGTCGCGTGCCCCGACGGAGCATGTGCGTTCGCTGGTGGAACGGGGTGCGCATCCTGCCCCCGTCAGGGGTTATGATGACCGGAGTCTCCGCAACGTTCGTTCGCGGATCGCGATCCTGGGACACCGTTCCCGCTCTCTGATCTCCTTCGGCACGTGTCCGTGAGGGCCACCGTCGGCATCGAGGGAAGTACGGTGGAGGGCGCGCGATGACGGGTCTCCCTCATCTGCCCGACCTTTCGAGGACCGTTCCTCGCGAATATTGCGGCGGTCGTTGGTCAGCATCTGTTGATCACCGACGTCCGATCGACACCCCTGCCACCTCCCAACACGTCGGGATGCGTGGGAGAGATAACCCCTCGGCCAGCTGATCCGCTGGCGTTCGACGACACCGGCGGCTCGCCGGGCCACCACCGGACCGGGCTCCGTGCCCACCTCCGCTGCTGCAGACCACCCTGGAGATGTATATGGACCGCAGCCTGCTCGAGAAGAAGGCCCTCGTCGAGCTTCGCGAGATCGCTTCGACCCTCGAGCTTCGTGGCTACCAGCGCATGAAGAAGGCCGACCTGATCGACCTCATCATCGAGACCGGTAGCTCGGGCAACGGCTCGAACGGTGCCTCGTCCGGGGAAGAACGCGATGCCGATGACACCTCGGCCGAGGAGTCCGAGAGCTCGAGCGGCGAGGGTGCGTCTGACTCGGACTCGTCGGAGGAGACGGACACGGCCGAGCGCTCGTCGGACGAGTCATCCGGCGATGGCAACGGGGGCCGCACCTCGACCCGGGTGCGTGCGCGGCAGCGGTCCGGCGACGACGACCGCAGCTCTCGCGGTGGCCGTAGTGGGGATGATCGCGGGAGCGATGACCGGGGCGGCTCGTCCCGTTCGAGCGACCAGAAGGACGGCGGCGGGCAGGGCTCGGGCGATGGCTCCGGTGCTCGTGAGGGACACGGCTCCGGCGGGGACAACCGTGAGCAGGACGACAACCGCAACCGTCGGGGCGAGCGCCGCCGCAAGGGCCGTGGCCAGCAGCAAGGTGGCCAGCAGGGCCAGCAAGGTGGCGGACAGCAGGACAACCTCGACGATGCCGAGGTGCGCGAGGGTGTGCTGGACCTGCTGCCCGAGGGGTACGGGTTCTTGCGGACCACCGGCTACCTGTCGGGAGACCGGGACGTCTACGTCTCCCAGTCCTTCGTCCGTCGGTTCGACCTGCGCCGCGGTGACAAGGTGGCCGGCCCGATCCGCCGCAACAAGAACAACGACAAGTTCCCGGCGCTGGCTCGGGTGGACACGATCGAGGGCAAGGCGATCGATCCGAACTCGCCGCCGAAGAAGCGGCCGGCGTTCAAGGACCTGACGCCGCTGTTCCCGACCGAACGGCTCCACCTCGAGCTCGACGAGGGCACCCCGATGTCGATGCGCCTCGTTGAGATGATGGCGCCCATCGGCAAGGGGCAGCGCGGCCTGTTGGTCTCGCCGCCGAAGGCGGGCAAGACCACGGTGCTCAAGCAGCTGGCGCACTCGATCGAGGCCAACCAGCCGGACGTCCACCTCATGGTGCTGCTCGTCGACGAGCGGCCCGAAGAGGTCACCGACTTCGAGCGGTCCACCAAGGGCGAGGTCATCTCCTCCACCTTCGATCGCCCCGCTGAGGACCACACCCAGGTCGCCGAGCTGTGCATCGAGCGGGCCAAGCGTCTGGTCGAGACCGGCCAGGACGTCGTCATCCTGCTCGACTCCATCACCCGCTTGGGGCGTGCCTACAACCTGGCGATCCCGACCTCGGGCAAGGTCCTGTCCGGCGGGGTCGACTCTGCGGCCCTGTACCCACCGAAGCGCTTCTTCGGTGCGGCCCGCAACATCGAGGAGGGCGGCAGCCTCACGATCATCGCCACGGCGCTGATCGACACCGGCTCCAAGATGGACGAGGTCATCTTCGAGGAGTTCAAGGGCACCGGGAACATGGAGCTGCGGCTCGACCGGCGGCTCGAGCAGAAGCGGATCTTCCCGGCGATCGACATCCAGGCGTCGGGCACCCGCCGCGAGGAACTGCTGCTCGCCGAGGACCAGATCGAGACGGTCTGGAAGCTGCGTCGCCTGCTGGCCACCATGGATGCCGAGGCGTCGTTGCAGCTGCTCATCGACAAGCTGCGTGCGACCAAGTCCAACAGCCAGTTCCTGCAGATGATCGCCAAGTCCAACCTGCAGTAGGTGTCAGACGAAGCTGAAGGGCCGCCCCGTATCGGGGCGGCCCTTCAGCTTGGACGTTGACGAGAGAGGTCAGCGGCGCATGAGGATCTGCAGCACGTACCAGAACAGCAGCGCGATCGAGCTGAACAGGTTCATCGCCGCGGGGATCTCGGCCTCTGGTGGGTACGTGCGGTAGACCTGCTGGGTCGAGTACAGGATCGCGGCGCCGGCGAACCCGACCATCGCGACGCTGAACCACATCCCGAGCCCGGTACCGAACACCACCCCGCCGACGATCAGGACCAGGGCGAGCACCCCGCCCCACATCAGGAACCCGCGCAGGAAGCTGAAGTCCTTGCCCGTGGTCAGCGCGATGAACGACAGTCCGGCGAAGGCCAGGATCGACAGCCACGCCGCCTGGGAGATGATGCCCTCGTACGCCGGATCGGCTTGGCCGAGGGCATGAGCCATGAACAGCACGCCGGTGAACAGCACGGCGTTCGCGCCGATCAGCAGCAGGTAGCCGCCCCACTGGCCGGCGCGGGTCTGTGCCTTGATGCCGAGGTTGTTGGCCATCCAGCTGACGACCATGAACCCGCCGAGCAGGAGCAGCCAGTTCGTCTGGACGATCAACTCGGCCATGAACTGGGCGAACCCGTAGGCGAACATCAGGTACTGCATCCCGATGAACGCGGCGATGCCGGCCATCACCAGCCCGTAGACACGGGCCATGAAGCGACCGCGGACCTCACGAGGGTGATCGACGACGGGCATGGTCGGGGTGGCGGGCATGCCCTGGGGTTGTGCGCTCATGTACGTGTCCTCCTGCCCTGGGGGCGGGGGGTGATCTAGCGGGGGATCGTGCGACAGTGTGCCCGACAACCGCGTTGACGACCACGCAGGTGAGCCCCCCGCGCGCAGGGGTCTGTCGCCATCGAGGTCGTGCGCTCCTCTCGCCCCGACGAGTAGGGTCCGCCGGGCGCCGGATCCGTTCCGAACGCGATCGGCGCAGGCTCTGGGAGGTTGGGATGAGCGAAGAGACCTTGCGGCAGTTGGTCGCCGCGCACCGAGGTGTGTTCGACGGGCTGCGCGACGCCGTCGACGGGTTGGATGCTTCAGGGTGGGCCACCGAGACCGGCTGCCCCGGGTGGGACGTGCACGATCAGATCGCCCACGTCATCGGCGTCGAGCGGACCATGCTTGGTGATGCCCCCGACGAGGTGGAGCTCCCCGACCTGCCCCACATCAAGAACGACTTCGGCAAGGTCGTCGAGGTGGCGATCCAAGCCCGTCGCGGGGTCTCGGCGGAGGATCTGCTGCAGGAAGCCGACGAGGTCTTCGCGCGGCGGCTCGCCGTGCTCGAGGGCCTGGAACCGGCCGCGTTGCAGGAGCCGATGGATGGCGCCGCCGGGCTGCGGCTCAAGGGTTCCCAGATGCTGCGGCTCCGCGTGTTCGACATGGTGTGCCACGAACATGACATCCGGCGGGCACTCGGCCGCGAGGGAGACACGCAGGGGCCACACGTCGACGTCAGCGTCGAACAGGTGCTCCGCGGGTGGGCTCGCGCCCTGCCCCCTGGCGTCGAGAGCGGGATCCTCGAGGTGGTCGTTGCCGATGGCCCCACTGCCCGACTCGACCTGGCGGATGGCACGCTGCACCGCGATGGCGAGGGGCCGGACCCGACCGCGACGTGCCACCTCGACGTTGGGGAGCTCCTCGCGATCGCTGCCGGGCGTAGCGATGCGCCCGGCCCCTCCCAGTTGCGGATCGACGGCGATCGGGACTGGGTAGCCAGGGCGCTCGCCGGAGCGGCGATCACGCCGTAGTGCCCTCCGCGGAGGCACCAGCGGCCTCTCGTTGCCTCTCCACCCGGCGTTCGGCCCGGAGCATCGAGTTCGACTGGGTAAGGTGCGCCGACGGCCGTCCACCCGTCCATCCGGGTCCGTCACACCCCGTGACGATGTCGTAAGCGCTCTGCTACCCTTGCCTCTCAGCGCGCCCTAAGGGCGCGCGATCGCGTGACAGGGCCGGAGTCCACCGGCCTCAGCTCGGCCGACGTACCTCGCATCCGCGCCTGTCACCTGTACGACCATCCCCCTGATCCCCACGCCGCGTGCCGGTTGGAGGACGACGATGAAGCAAGACATCCACCCCGAGTACACCCTCGCGACCGTCACCTGCTCCTGTGGGAGCACCTTCGAGACGCGCGCGACCGTCGACAGCATCAGCGTCGACCTGTGCAACAAGTGCCACCCGTTCTACACCGGCAAGCAGAAGCTGGTCGACACCGGTGGCCGCGTTGACCGCTTCAAGCGCCGTCTGGAGAAGGCCGGCCAGTAGGCCAGCAGCCACCAGGACCGCCGCCGAGGATCATCCCGGCGGCGGTTCTTGCTGTTGTGGCTGGTGGTCGCGGGCTGGTGTGCATCCTCGGCGATGAGTCGAACCGCGCGGGCCGGTCTACCTCCGCGACCGGTACGTCGTCGACCGCGGAGGGCCAGTGGTGCCGTGGCGACTCCGGGTCGTACGCCCAGCCGCGAGCGAGGCCGCGGCCGACGCCGCCAGCCACGGGACCGCACGGCTCGAGGTGACCGGCTACCTCGAGGTAGCTGCGGTCCAGGCCGTGCTCGCGTCACTGTCGAGGCTCGTGGCGGAGCAAGCCGTGGTGGCGCTCGCCTGCGATGTCGCTGGCCTGGCCCGAGCGGACGTCTGCACGGTGGACGCCCTGGCGCGTCTGCAGATCGGGGCACGCCGCCTCGGATGCCCGCTCGTCCTGTGTGGCGTCGGTGCCGATCTGCGCGCGCTCATCGCGTTCGTCGGCCTGACGGAAGAGCTTCCCGAGCTCCGCGCCGACGCGGACCGGTGACCTTCTGCGCAAGAGGAGGTGCGGGGAGATCGCCTCGAAGGTTGGGCTCGATCAGCGGCTGAGCAGCATCGCCATCATCGTCGTGGCGTGCGCCATCGAACTCACCGTCGTGGATCGCGCTGCGTGGAGCTGTTCGAGGCCGAGCACGGTGGCGTAGGCGAGCTCGGCGCGAGCGTCGGCATCGTCCACGTCGAGCTCACGGAGGAGCTCGGCGACGTACCCCGTCCGTCTCGCGTTGACTCGGCGCAGGGTCGGTGCGACGCGGGGATCATCTCCGGAGGCATGGATGCGTGACTCCCCGATCAGGTCGGGAGCCTGTTGCGTGACGGCCGACATGAGCACCCGCAGGCGCCGTTCAACCGTGCCCTCGGTTCGCTCGGCGAGTGCGATGAAGTGGTCGGTGTAGCGCTGCTCCCAGAGGTGGAGTGCCTCATCGAGCAGTTCGTCGCGGGAGTCGAGGTGCCAGTAGAACGAGCCCTTGGTCGTGCCGAGCCGCTTCGCCAGGGGCTCGACCGCGACCGCGTCCGGTCCGCCCTCGAGCAACGCCGCCAACGCTGCTTCGGTCCAGTCCTGCCGTCCGAGCCGTGGGGTGGAACCCGATGTCTGCTTCGCCATGATCCGCCTCTGTCGCGCTACGTCGCCGACCGCGAGCGTTCGCCATGCCGCACGTACATACGCTACCGTATGGTCACCATACGCACCCGTATGTTCGAGCTGGAGGACGCCGTCGTGCCGAGCACGCAGATCACCGAACCCCGCTTCGTTTCGCTCGCCCTTCGCGACGTCCCGGTACCGGACTTCGCCGAGGCCGTGATCGTCCCCCTGCCCCCGGGCGCGGCGACCGATCCGGGGGTATGGGCCCGATCGATCTTCTCGGTCGACGGTGCGCCGGGCTGGGTCAAGGCGCTGTTCGGCCTCCGCGAGGTCGCGGTCCGGGCGCTGGGGATCCCGCCCGCACCGCGGGACGTCTTCGACGTCCGCGAGGCGGTGGGAGAGGAGGTGCTCATCGCCACCGATGACCGCCACCTCGACTTCCGGGTGGGTGTGGCCGTCGACGTGGAGGCTGAGCTGGTGCGGGTCACCACGGTGGTCCGACTCCACGGCTGGCGGGGACGCCTGTACTTCGCCCCGGTTCGTGTGCTCCACCAGCCGGTGCTGCGGGCGATGCTCAGCCGCGCGGTCCGCCGGTTGGCGTCGGCCGGACGGTGACTGAGGGGGCCGTTGCGGGTCAGCCGGTGACGCCGCCGAGTGCCGCCGGTAGCCGGTCCTGGAAGTCCAGCGTTCCGACCCACGCGGGGGCCAGGGCGATGCGGGCCATGCGTGGGCGCCGGGACCGCAGATCGTCGAGGTAGTGCGCTGCCTCGACATCACCGAGGTAGCGGTGGGCTGCTGCCGCGTACTCCTCGACCGGGCCGTCGACGACCACTACCTCGACGTCGCCACGCAGTTGCAGCACCTCGGGCGGGAAGGTGGCCGTGTCGATGCTGACAGCGACGGTCGGGTGGCGCTCCAGCGCGGAGACCTTGGGTGAGGGCACGAAGGTGGCCATCACCAGGTCGTTGCCGGTCCAGTGGAACCAGATCGGTGTGACCCGAGGCGATCCGTCGACCGCGAGGTAGCCCAGACGGGCCGGGAGCGCGCTGGCCAGCAGGCGCCGGGCGAGGTCGGTGTCGAGGAGGGCGAGCTCGCCCTGGGGCAGGGTCATCGTGCTGCTTCGGCGTCGCCGAAGAGGGTGGCTTGGTCGCTGTGGGTGTCGACCGAGCGATCATGGCCGTCGGTGGCGGTGTAGTCGTCGTGCAGACGCCACCAGGCGTAGGGCGCGGACTGGGGACGGCCCTCGGGCGTGTCTTGCCAGGCCTCCTGCCGGCCGTAGGGGGTCAGGTCGAGCAGGGCCCAGGGCGTGCCGAGCGTCTCGACGCCGCGGGCCTCGGTCACGTAGGTCCGGTAGATGCGGTCACCCTCGCGGAGGAACACGCTCAGGGCGAAGGACTCCCCGGTATCGGTCGTCACTCCCATGTCGTCGTTGAACCCGCTGCCGTAGGACGAGTACCACGGCACCGTCCAGCCCATCCGCGCACGCACCGCCTCAAGCTGGTCGAAGGGCGCTCGGGAGACCACCGCCAGGGACGTGTCCCGTGCGTGCAGGTGCGCGAGGTGGGGGAGCTGGTCGAGGAACATCGCGCAGCCCTCGCAGATGTGGTGGGCGTCGGGTGGGAGCATGAAGTGGTAGACGATCAGCTGGGGCCGTCCGGCGAACAACTCGGCAAGGCTGGCCTCGCCGCCGGGTCCGGTGAAGCGGTAGTCGACGGCGAGCTCGACCATCGGCAGGCGGCGTCGCTTCGCGGCGAGCACATCGAGCTGCCTGGTCAACGCCTTCTCCTCGGTACGGAGTTCCTCGACGGCGTCACGCCACCGCTGAGGGTCGACGATCGGTGGGGTGGTCACGGAGGATCCTTCGGGCGGCGGTGTTGGACGGGCCGCGGCGCGGGTGTCGATCGGTGCCTGCGGCGGTTCGGACGAGGTCGCAGGATCGGGCGGTGTCGGGGCATCTCGAGGTACGACGTCGCTGCCGCTTGGAACTCATCGGCCAGGCGGGTTGGCAGACCGATGAGAGCGCTGTTACTCTGACAAAACAACGTTACTCTCGGTCGGCGCGTTCGTCGGTTGGCTGCCGCCGTGCCCACCTCGCCTCTTGGAGGGCTCATGTTGTTCCTCGCGGTCCTGCTCGTGATGTATCTGCTGACGTGGCTGTTGCCGCGCCACCGCCTCGATCGCCACGATCGTTGGCGGCTGGCGTTGGCGGCCGCCATGGTGGTTGCTGGCCTCTCGCACCTATTCGCGCCGACGCCGTTCCTGCAGCATCTGCCGCCGTGGGTGCCGTATCCGGAGATCATCGTGGTGCTCTCCGGGGTGGCCGAGATCGGTCTCGGCGGGGCGTTGCTGCTGCCGCAGCCCTCCCGCCGCCTGGCCGGCCTGGTGCTCGCCGCGTTCCTCGTCGCGGTGTTCCCCGCCAACATCTACGTCGCGGTCGCGGGCGTCGAGGTTGATGGCCAACCCGGCGGCCTCTACCCGTGGGTGCGGCTCGGCTTCCAGCCGGTGTTCGTGTGGCTGGCCATCTGGTCGACCCGCGAACGGGCCGAGCGGCGCCTGCGGGGAGAGTTGCAAGTTGACGCTTGCGATCAGGGGGAGGAGGTGCAAGGGTGTACTTGCAGTTAGCCGCGCCACGGGTGGAGGAACGATGGGTACAGAGCAGATCGAACGGGAGATGGTCATCGCGGCCTCGCCGGACCGGGTGTGGGAGGCCATCACCCAGGAGGAGCATCTCGGCACCTGGTTCGGCGACGCCGGCGCGGACGTCGACCTTCGTCCCGGGGGCAAGCTCTCCCTCCACTGGAACGAGCACGGGACCGTGCATGCGGTCATCGAGGTGGTTGAGCCCACCGAGCGGTTCGTGTTCCGGTGGGCGGGACCGACCTCACCGGATCCGACCCCGGGCAACGCCACGACCGTCGAGTTCCGGCTGTCCCCTGAAGGCGGCGGTACACGCCTGACCGTGGTCGAGCGCGGCTTCGGCGAGCTTGCGGTGTCGGAGGACGAGCGGGCCGCCTACGTCGACGACAACACGCAGGGTTGGCGCGATGAGCTTGACGAGCTTCGCGCCTACCTCGCGGCGTGACGGTGGAGGGATCCTCGTGACCCCCAGCAAGCACGGCGAGGTCTTCGCGACCCTGGCGGACCCGACCCGGCGTGAGATCGCCGAGCTGCTCGGCGACCGCGGGCGTGCCAGCGCTACCGAGCTCGCCCGAGAGCTGCCGGTCAGTCGGCAGGCGGTCGTTCAGCACCTCGGGGTCCTCGAGGCAGCGGGCCTCGCGAGTTCGCGTCGCCAGGGGCAGGCGGTCCTCTACCAGCTGGATCCCGAGCACCTCGACGACGCCGCACGCTGGCTGGCTGATCGGGCGGCACTGTGGGAGAGCCGGCTCGATGCGGTACGCCGGATCGCCGAAGGGCTCGACGCGACCGGGGACGAGTCTGCCGTGGACGAGTCTGCTGGCGACGACGGCTGGCGGCACTGGTGACGGGACAGCGGCTGACCGCGAACCGTGACGTCCGCGCCACACTGCCGTAGCCTCCAAGGATCACTTGTGTGTGTGGAGATGCTGCGGTGGTGGAGGGCACGGCCGTACGGGAACGGGCGCGGTCCGCCGCCCAGGATCTGCGGTGGAGTGAGGCCTACGACCTGCTGCGTCGCGCCGACCGCACCACCCTGGACCCTGACGGGCTGGAACTGTTCGCCGATGCCGCGTGGTGGTGCTGCCAGGTCGAAGAAGAGCTCGAGTTGCGCCAACAGGCCTTCCACGGGTTCGTCGCGACGGGCGAGTCTGACCGGGCAGCTTACGCGGCGTGGATGCTGTCCGTTCGGTACGGCCTCCGTGGCGACCCGACGGCATCGTCAGGGTGGCTCCAACGTGCACAGCGGCAGTTGGCCGACCAGCCCGAAGGCGTCGTGCATGGGTACGTCGCCTGCAGCGAGGTCGAGCAGGCCCTCGGGGCTGGCAGGATCGACGAAGCGGACGACCATGCCCTCAAGGCGATCACGATCGGTCAGCGGTTCGACACGCCCGAACTGGTGGCACTCGCCGTCTCCTGGCAGGGCCTGTGCCGCCTCGCGCGCAACGAGGTCGAGCCGGGCCTGAGGTTGCTGGATGAGGCGATGGCTTCGGTTGCGGCGGGTGAGCTCGACGCGCACTTCACCGGGTGGGTCGCCTGCTTCGCCGTGGGGATGTGTATGGGCGTCGCCGACCTGCGTCGTGCCGGCAGTTGGGCGCAGACCGCCTGGGACTGGGCATCCACCTTGCCGGAGGCGACCCCCTACCAGGGGTTGTGCCGGGTTCGCCAGGTGGAGGTCATGAGCATGCGGGGTGACCTCGAGGCAGCTGCGCCCGAAGCGCGGCGTGCCTGCGAGGAGATGCTGGCGTTCGAACCGAACCTGGCGGGCGAGGCCTTCTACGTGACGGGCGAGATCCTGCGTCGGCGAGGGGACATCGACGCGGCCGAGCGAGCCTTCACCGAGGCTCGCGAGCTCGGCCACGATCCCCAACCCGGGCTCGCTCGCATCCGTCTCGAGCAGGGACGCGCCGATGCGGCCGCCGCGGCGCTACGTGCTGCGCTGGCCGACCCGGGAAGGCCGCCGTTCGTGCGCGCGTCCCTGCTCTCTGCCCAGGTCGAGGTGGCCCTCGTCGAGGGAGATGCCGACCTCGCCCGGCGGGCGCGCGACGACCTCGACGCGATCGCCACGGAGGTGCAGAGCGAGGCCTTGTCGGCGTTGGCAGCCACCGCGACCGGCCGGGTACGACTCGCCGAAGGCGACGCCGAGGCAGCGCTGGCTGCCCTACGTCCCGCTGCCGCCACCTGGCGAGCGCTGGGGATGACCTGCGAGTTGGCGGAGACACGCTTGATCGTGGGGCTCGCCCTGCGAGCGCTCGGTGACGATGAGGG
>SKNK01000155.1 GCA_007120565.1 Nitriliruptoraceae bacterium
CAGGGGGCCAATCGGGCGGCTCGTCGCGCTTGGCCCGCTCGACAGAGACCGTTGCTCCTGCGGCGAGGTGGGGAAGCAACGCGACCAGGAGCGTGGTCACCTCGTCGTTGGCCATCATGTACGGCGGGTCGATCAGCACCAGATCGAAGGGCGCTCCCACGGGGGCCGTTCCGAGCGCGCCCGCCACTTCGGCCCGGATGATCTCGGTCCCGGGCAGGTCGACGAGGGCGATGTTGTGTTCGATCGCCGAGATCGCTGCAGGCGCCCGTTCGATGAACGTGACGTGAGCGGCTCCGCGGGAGAGGGCTTCCAGGCCAAGCGCTCCGGAACCGGCGAACAGGTCGAGCACGCTCGCGCCGGGCAGCAGCGGCTGCAGGGAGGAGAACAACGCCTCCTTCACCCGGTCGGCCGTTGGGCGCACCTCCGAGCCCTTCGGCACGGTCAGACGGCGGCCGCGGGCCGCACCCGCAACGATCCGCATCGTGCCTCCTCGGCTCAGCCGTTGGCTGCGTCAGGTTCGCCGACAAGGTCGGTCGGCAGCGTTGCCGGGGCGATCTGCTGCAGCACGAACGCCAGCACCTCCGCCTCGTCGCGCCAGGCGTCGTAGCGCCCGGAGCGTCCACCGTGGCCGGCCCCGAGCTCCGTACGGAGCAGGATCGGGCCGCCGCCGGTCGCCGTGGCGCGCAGCTTGGCGACCCACTTGGCCGGCTCCCAGTACTGGACACGAGGATCGTTCAGGCCAGCGGTCACCAGCAGCGCCGGGTAGTCGACGGCCCGGACGTTGTCGTAGGGCGAGTAGCTGGCCATCACCTCGAGGTACTCGACGTCACCCGGGTTGCCCCACTCGTCGTACTCGATCACCGTCAGAGGGATCGAGGGATCCGACATCGTGGTGACCACGTCGACGAAGGGGACCTCCGCGACCGCGGCGGTCGCCAGGTCCGGGCGAAGGTTGAGCACCGCCCCGATCAGCAGACCGCCGGCGGACCCGCCACGGATCGCGAGCCGTTCGCGGGCCGTGATGCCCTGGGCGACGAGGTGGTCCCCACACGCCGCGAAGTCCGAGAAGGTGTTCGGCTTGGCCAGGAACTTGCCGTCCTCGTACCAGCGACGGCCCATCTCGCCACCACCTCGCACGTGAGCGATCGCGAAGACCACGCCACGTTCGAGCAGACTCAGCCGGACGGGAGAGAACGCCGGGTCCATGGAGATCTCGTAGCTGCCGTAGCCGTACAGCAGGCACGGCGCCGTGCCGTCGAGGGCGACGTCCGCGCGCCGCACGAGGCTGATCGGCACCTTCGTGCCGTCGTCGGCGGTCGCCCACTCCCGCCAGGTCACGAAGCGATCCCGGTCGTAGCCCCCGCGTACCGGCTGCTGCTTCACCAGCGCGCGGTCGCCGGTCTCGAGGTCGAGGTCGAAGACCTGCATCGGGGTGGTCAACGAGGTGTAGACGTAGCGCAGCGTGCGGGTCTCGAAGCTGGGGTTCGGCCCGACGCCGGCCGTGTAGACCTCCTCGTCCATCGGCAGGACCTCGCCCTCCCCCGTCGCGGGGTCACAGACCCGGACCTGGGTACGAGCGTTGGTGCGCTCGGACAGGATGAGCTGATCGGCGAACACGTCGGCCGCTTCGAGCCGCACCCCGGGGCGGTGCTCGATCAGGTCGATCCAGTGTTCCCGTCCAGGGGTGGCGACGGGCGCGACGCAGAGCTTGAAGTCGACCGCATCGTCGGCGTTGGTGACGATGTAGAGCAGGTCGCCGCGATGATCGAGGTCGTACTCGAGCCCTTCTTCCCTGGGCACGACGACCTGTGGAGTGGCATCAGCGTCGGAGGCATCGAGCAGGTACCACTCGCTGGTGATCTTGCTCCCTGCTTGGATCGCGAGGTAGCGACGGGAACGCGTCGCTCCGATGCCCAGCCAGTAGCGCTCGTCGCTCTCCTCGTACAGCAGTTCATCGGCGTCGTGAGGGGTGCCGAGACGGTGCCGCCACACCTGGTGGGGACGCCACGCGTCGTCGGGAACCGTGTAGAGGAACGCCGAGGCATCCTCGAACCAGACGAGCCCGTAGCCCGCCCGCGGGATCTCGTCGTCGAGGAGCTCGCCCGTGGCCAGATCACGGATCCGGATACGGAACACCTCGTTGCCGGAGGTGTCGACGGACTCGGCAGCCAAGCGTTGGTCGGGGCTGATCGCGTAGCTGCCGAGGCGGAAGTAGTCGTGGTCGGCTGCCTCGGCGTTCTCGTCGAGCAGGACCACCTCATCGTCTGGCGGACCGGTCGGGTCGACCGGTAGCCGCAGTTCCTCGGGGAGTCGTCGGGCATCGGTCACCCCCTCGGGCGCCGGCCGGCGACAGTGGATCGGGTACTGCTGGCCCTCGAGGGTGCGCCGGTAGTAGAGCCAGCCGAAGGCCTCACCGCGATCCGTGCGCGGCGGCTGCAGGATCGGCGCGGAGGCATCGGTCTCCTGCACACGGGACCGGATCTCCTCGAAGAGTGCGTCCTTGGCCCCGGCCAGTGGTGCCAGAACCTGCTCGGTGTGGGCGTTCTCGGCTTCGAGGTAGGAGATGACGGCGGGGTCATCGCGATCACGCAGCCAGTGCCAGGGGTCGGCGACGGTGGAGCCGTCGGCGCGCGTCAACGTGTGGGGACGTTGCTCGGCGCCCGGAGGGGTGGGCTCCGGGAGAGAGCCCGGAGGGGTCGGCTCTCGGCGGGCATCGCCGTCGGTGGAGGGGGTGTGCTCGTCGCTCACGTGACAACTCGAGGTCGGGGATGGCGGAGCGTACGCGGGGCTTGCGTGTGTCGCCGACCCGCCGCCACCCTCGTCGCCGTGGTTGATCGCGACGTCCGTACCTGTCCGACCGAGGGGGACCCATGACCACCGAGCCGAGGACGACGCGCTCAGACGAGCCAGCGAGCGTCGGTGAGCTGTCTCAGCGCCCCGCCATCGTCGCGAGCTCGCGCGTACTCGGGGTTGCCATCTTCACCTCCTTCTGGATCGTGCTGCCGGCCGCATGGCCATCGCCGTAGGTACCGTTCGGTGACCTCGCCAGCGGACCAGATCGATCATCACCGCCGGTGGGCAGGAGTGCGGGATGGATCGGCGGCGGTTCCTGGCGCTCAGCGCGACCACGGCGCTGCTGCTGACCGGCTGTGGGCGGCTCCTCCGTGAGGAAGCACCGGACGGGTCGGCCTCGCCACGCGAGCACCCG
>SKNK01000496.1 GCA_007120565.1 Nitriliruptoraceae bacterium
GAGACGGTGCTGCTGGAGGAAGCGGCACTCAACGGCGCGTACGCGATCGTGGTCGACCGGCGCGAGACGATGGCGCGACTGGACATCCACGCCGAGGTCGCCGGGTCGACCCCGCCGGAGGGGCTCGACGAGCACCTACGCAACGTCCTCGCACACCGACTCCGGGTCAACCCTCGCGTCACGCTCCATCCTGAGGAGACCCTGCCGCGCACGGCCGTCGGCAAGGTCAAGCGGGTCTTCGAGCGGCTCGATGACACCGACCCCCTGGGGCTACGCGACCGAGGGCAAGGGTGACCCCTCCGTCGCAGATCATGCGCAACCAAGCGCAACTGATCACCTACGTCGATCGCCTCGCTGGCGACCTCGATGGGCTCCGCACGCTGCTCTCCGGACCTCTGAACCAGGCCTTCGGCGGGGTCCATCTCCTGCCCTTCTTCGACCCGATCGATGGTGCTGACGCCGGGTTCGATCCGGTCGATCACCGCGAGGTCGACCGGCGGCTCGGAACGTGGAAGGACGTCGAGGCACTGGGCGAGGACGTCCCGCTGATGGCGGACCTGATCGTCAACCACATCTCCGCACGTTCACCGCAGTTCCTGGACGTGCTCGCCGCCGGGGACGGTTCACCGTTCGCACCGATGTTCCTCACCTTCGACTCGGTGTTCCCCGACGGCGCCACGCAAGGCGACCTCCTGGCGATCTACCGGCCACGACCCGGGCTGCCCTTCACGCCGATGTCGCTGGGCGACCGGTCTCGCCGGCTGGTCTGGACGACCTTCACCTCGGAGCAGATCGACCTCGATGTTCATGCCGAGGAGACGACGGTCTACCTCGACGCGATCCTCGACCGGTTCGCCGCCAACGGGATCACGATGGTCCGCCTCGATGCGGTCGGCTACGCCGTCAAGACCGCCGGCACCTCGTCGTTCATGACGCCGGAGACGTTCGCCTTCATCGACGAACTCACCGCCCGCGCCCACACCCGCGGACTGGAGGTACTCGTCGAGGTCCACTCGCACTGGCGCAAGCAGGTGGAGATCGCCGAGCGGGTGGACCGCGTCTACGACTTCGCCCTTCCGCCACTGGTGCTCCATGCCCTGTACTCGGGGTCGACGGCCCGGTTGCGGCACTGGTGCGACATCCGGCCGCGCAACGCGGTGACGGTGCTGGACACCCATGACGGGATCGGCGTGATCGACGTGGGGCCGGCCGGACCTGAGCCCGGGTCCGAGGGGTTGCTCGACGCTGCCGAGATCGACGAGCTGGTGGAGGGGATCCATCGGCATAGCGGTGGCACCAGCCGCCTGGCCACGGGCACGGCCGCCTCCAACCTCGACGTCTACCAGGTCAACTGCACCTTCTTCGATGCCCTCGGCGCTGACGACGCGGCGTACCTCATCGCGCGGCTGATCCAGCTGTGGCTGCCGGGCGTACCCCAGATCTACTACGTCGGACTCTTCGCTGGCCACAACGACATCGAACTGCTCGACCGCACCGGTGTCGGCCGTGACATCAACCGCCACCACTACTCCCCCACGGAGATCGACGAGGCGGTCCAACGTCCGGTCGTGCGGTCCCTGCTGGCGGCGCTTCGGCTACGCAACACCCATCCGGCCTTCGACGGCGACTGGGAAGCGCTCGATGGCGACGACCACGAGCTCGCGATGCGGTGGACCAACGGCGTCGAGGTAGCTGAGCTTCACGTCGATGTGCGCGCCCGCACGTTCCGTCTCACGGTGACGGTGGAGGGAACCCCGCGGACCGTGACCTCGACATCGGACCTGACCACCCTGGCCTGAGCACGAGTTCGGACCTGCTACCTCGCCGCTTCAACCAGCGACCCGGGGTCGAGACCGAGGAGCCCGCCCTCGACCACCAGGACCGGCTGCGGGTCAGCCGTGAGGAGTCGCGCGTCAGCCGCGACCACGACCCGTCCAGCAGGGCCGCTCACCAGGGTCCCGTGAGGTCGCTCCTCGATACCGATCCCCTCCGTCCACTCCACGAGGTTGCGGACCTGTTCGGTCGCGACCGGGAAGCTCGAACGGGTGGAGCCGTCCGTGAGGTCGACGACCTCGACCGGGTCCCGGTCGAGCCGTGAGGGCACCAGGTAGATCTCCCCGTCGGTACGGCTCGCCCGCACCGTCCAACAGCAGGCCTGATCACGTGCGGGTCGCGTCACCGACCACCGCTCCACCCCATCCGCGTCGACCCGCTGGAGGACGCGTTCATCGGCGCTCTGCGTGACGATGAGCAGCCCGTCGGAGAGCGCATGGATCCCCGTCGTGTCGGGGAAGCGCAACGCATCTGAGCCGTCGTCGGCGAGCGGGATGACCGTCATGTCCGACCGGGGCTTGCCGAGTGGGTCCGGACCGCTCGGCGCATCCACGAGCAGGAGGCCGCCAACGAGTCGGGTCAGGCCGGCGTTGGACACCGAGCGCGGGACACTCCGCCGCACCTCACCCGATGCCGGGTCGACGACCTCGATCCCCGTCGCGGTGACCAGCCCGAGGATGTCCTCACCGACGAGCCCTCGGACCGGTCCGGTCACCGCTCGCGTCCACCCCGGGTTGCCCGTCTGGGGGTCGAGCGAGAGCAGTACGCCGTTGCGGGGTTGGACGACCAACGGATCGGCGTCCAAGGTCACCGCGCGGTGGACCTGCCGATCCCACGACGGGCGGCCATCGACGCGGTCGAACCCGGCGACCCGCACGGGAGGATGCTGGCGGTCGCGCATGGGCCAGCCGGAGACGACCAGCATCTCGCCGTGTAGGGCAACGTCCAGGATCTGGTCGACCTCGAGGTCGACATGCCACTGGAGTGCCCCGGTTGCGGTCGAACGGACCTGGAGTAGCCCGCCTGCCGAGGTGACCACGATGAGGTCATCGAGGGTCTGGACGCGTGGACGATCGAGGACCGAGGGCAGGCCATCCTCATCGTAGGTGATCCGCCACCGGGTGCGTCCGGTCGACGGATCGATCGCTCGGATCGCGGTGGAACTGGCCTGCAGGACCGAATCGTCGGCCACCGCGTAGTCCCCGTCGCCGATCCGAGCCTCCCACGACGCGCATCCCTCGGGTTCGCAGGCGAAGGGCGTGAGCCCCCTGGTCAATGTGGCCTTCGGCTGTGCTGGGACCTCCTCCGCCTCAACGCGGCGATCGAGCGGGTCGGGGAGTTCGACGTCGAGGTTGCTCTCCGGCGCC
>SKNK01000487.1 GCA_007120565.1 Nitriliruptoraceae bacterium
ATCCCCAACTCCTCGGTGGCCCGCTCCGCGAACCTGGCAGCCTCGTCGGCATCCCGAGACCACACGTGAGCGCGTTCGATCGAACGGACCAACTGCAGCGCCTCCAGTTGCAGCCGCGCCTGCTTGCCCGCACCGGCGAGCGCGACGACCGAGGCATCAGCGACGGCGAGGTGGTCCGCCGCGACCGCGCCCGCGAGGGCCGTACGGATGTTGGTGAGGTAGCCGTTGTCGAACAGGGCCGCCAGTGCCAGTCCCGTCTCCGCATCGAACAGCATCATCATCCCGCTGAGGCTCGGCAGGCCGCGGGACGGGTTGTGGAAGAACCCCGTCGACACCTTCACGGCGATGCCGTCGTACCCGGGCAGGAAGGCCGACTTGATGTCGATCTCGCCGTCGTGTTCGGGGATCAGCACCGCCATGATCGGGGGCATCTGTGCCTTGCCGGCGCTGATGATGGGGTAGACGGCCTCGATCGCGGTGAGCTCGTCACGTCCCAGACCGACGGCCTCGGAGATCTCGGCGTGGGTGAGGACGTGGATCGTGCTCAACATCGTCTCCTTCGTCGCGACGGCGGGGCGTGGCGAGGTGGCGCGGTGGGTCAACCGAGGCGTCAGTTCGGCCCTCGGAGGTGATCGTTGAACCGTGTGAGCAGCAGGTGCATGTACTCGGCGCGGAGTCGTGACAGGCGAGCGCCGTTGGTGCCGACCATCGCCTCGATCGTGCCGTCGATCTCATCGCGCATCATGTCGAGTTCGGCGTCGAGGTTCATCTCGGGCAGCAGTTGGAGCCACTCCCGAGCGGTCTGGTGGTAGAGCACGTCGTGCATCCACTGCAGGGTGCGGTTCTTCATGAGTCCGAGGAAGGCCTCATGGAACCGGTTGTAGAGCACGCCGAGGCGTCGGACATCGCGGTCGATCTGCACCTCGTCGAGCTCAGCTCGGATGTGGTGGAGTCGTTCGATGACCTCGGGCGGCGCCGGCATCGTCATGAAGTCGCCGACGAGTTCCGCGACCTTGAGCCGCACCGCCCAGACGTCGCGCAGTTCCTTGCTGTCGAGCACCGCGACACGGGCACCACTGCCACGCTCCTGCTCGACGAGGCGCTCGAACTGCAGGCGGTCGAGGACCTCGCGGATGGGGGTACGGCTGACCCCGAACTCGTTCGCCAGCCCCTCCTCGGTCAGCCTGGCTCCCGGGGCGATGTCCAGCAGGCAGATCCGCTCACGGAGCTCCCGGAAGATCTCGGCCGTCGTCGGTTTGGCTTCGGTGTAGCTCACGGGCGCCCTAGCTGGTTCGGTACGAGAGGGGACTCTAGGCTCGTTGTGGACACATTGCATACAGCTTGGACACCTAGTGGACACGCTACGACCGGGGCCGTAGGCTCTTGTCGAGACGAGGGAAGTGGAGATCTCGCAGGCCCCAAGCAGCAGCCAACGCCAGCGTGGCGTGTTCGCCCGGGTACCGCTCGGGTCGACGCTCGCGCGCAGGGGGCCAGGTCGTCCATACTCGTTGATGCCCCGAGCCGTGGTGCCAGCCGGTGCCGATCATCGAGCATCGCCGTGGACGGCGTGACGATGTCCCGAGGGCGACGCCTTCGGCGAGGTCGGGGAACCGGGTTCAACTCCACCGTGAAGCAGACAGCCGACGACAAGTGAGGAACGACGTGAAGATCCGACCATTGATCGCGACCGTGGCAGTAGCCATGCTTGCGCTCGCCGCCTGTGGTGACGGCGAGGAAACCGCGCCAGCAGAGAACGGCGAAGCACCCGCGGAGAACGGCGAGGCACCTGAGGCAACCGGCCTGCTGGCTGAGCTTCAGGAGGCGGGTTCGATCACCGTCGGCGTCGCCAACGAGGTGCCTTTCGGCTACGTCGGTGATGACGGCGAGGTGACCGGGATCGCGCCGGACGTGGCTCGTGAGGTGCTCTCGCGCCTTGGCATCGAGGAGATGGACGCCCAGGTCGTGGAGTTCGGTGAGTTGATCGGGGGCCTGCAGGCTGGCAACTTCGACATGATCACCGCCGGGATGTACATCACCCCGGACCGCGCCAACCAGATCTACTTCTCGGACCCCGACTACTGCATCCCGGAGTCGCTCGCGGTCGAGGAGGGCAACCCCCACGGCATCACCGACTACCAGTCGCTGGTGGACAACCCGGACGTGACCGTTGCGGTCGCCTCGGGCACCGTCGAGGTGGACTACCTCGATGACGCCGGCGTCCCGGACGAGCAGATCCAGGAGTACGGCGACATCGACGGCATGTACCGCGCCCTCGAGGCCGGTGAGGTCGACGTGGTCACCGGTACCGCAGCGACCGTCGAGACCCAGGTTGCCGCTCGCGAGGGCATGGAGGCGGTCGAAGCCTTCTTCCCGGTCGACGCGGACGGCAACGAGTACTTCCCCTGCGGCGGTCACGGCTTCGATGACGAGGACTTCCGTGATGCCTTCAACGAGGTGCTGAACGAGCTGCGTGAGGACGGCACCACGATGGAGATCATCACCGCGTACGACGACTTCTCCGAAGCTGACGTCGAGCTCGCGAACTCGCTGACGCTCGAGGACTTCCTCGAATAATGCGCACATGATCGGACCCCGACGCCTAGGGTGCGCGTCGGGGTCCGATCGCGTGGGTCTGCACGTCGGGGCTCACACGCGGGGGATCGCACGGGTGTAGGGAGCCAGGGAGCCAGGAGAGGGACGTCGTGGGCGACTACGTGCTGGAGTGGGACCACTACATCCGGCTGTACAACGGACTTCGGTTCACGCTGCAGTTGCTCGGGCAGGCGTTCCTGTTGGGCGTCGCCTTGTCGCTGATCGTCGGGGTCGGTCGCCTATCGGAACGGCGATGGGTTCGGGGCATCGCCTTCGCCTTCGTGGAGTTCGCTCGAGGGATCTCGTCGATCATCCTGCTGGTGATCATGGTCATCGCGATCCCGATCCTGCTCGGCGACATCTTCCCGGCGCTACGTGGGCAGCCCATGATGCTGATGGCAACCATCGCCCTCGGCGTGAACATGGGTGGCTACGGCGCTGAGATCATCCGCGGATCGATCCTGGCTATCCCCAAGGGACAGAACGAAGCCTCGATCGCGTTGAACCTGACGCCGACCCAGCGCTTGCGCTACGTGGTCCTTCCTCAGGCGTTGCGCATCATCCTGCCGCCGATGGGCAACCTGACCATCGAGATCCTCAAGGGAAC
>SKNK01000318.1 GCA_007120565.1 Nitriliruptoraceae bacterium
GATACCGCGTGGGCCTCGAGACGCGCGAGCGCATCCTCTCGGCGACCCGGCGCACCCTGTCCGAGGTCGGGATCGAGGGCGTCACCCTCAAGGCGATCACCGATCAGGCGGGGGTCGGCGCGGGCAGTTTCTACAACCTGTTCGCGTCCAAGGAGGAGGCGGTCCTCGAGGTCGTCCGTGAGTCGATCGAGGCCGTCGACCCCGACCCTGAGGGCGCGGGAACCGACACCTTGGCGGATCTGATCGACGCGTTCGTCACCTTCATGACCGGATCGTCACCGATCGCCCGTATCTACCTGCAACTCGCGGTGGGTCGAGGTCTGACCGACCCGCTCGTCGCGAACCGGGTGGTGCGTTCGCACCGCCGCCGCGTCGAGCGTTTCGCCGACGCTTGGCAGCGTGAGGAGCCATCGCTGTCCCCCGAGGAGGCGACCCGTCGAGCCGAGGTGATGCTGGCCTCCCTGACGGGGCTGGGGCTCTCGGCGCTCCTCGATCCGGAGTTCGACATGCGTGAGCACGCGCATGAACTGGTCCCGCGAACCGCAGCGACGGCCTGAGCTTCCGGCGACGCGCGGACGGCGTGACGAGGCTCTTGCGCAGGGGTACGGCGCTCGCGTTCCGTGCGGCGTATCGCGGGGAGGAAGGTCGGCTGACGCTACGGTACGGAGTCGAGCGAGCGCGACAGGGCACGCCTCCCGTGACGGCGAGGACGCATCCGAGTATGCACCACATCCCGAGGTTGGTCCGTTTGCGGCTGCTGGTGGGCATGGTTGCCGCGGCGGCGCTCGTCGCGTGTGCGTCGGGAGAGGATCCGGCGGCGGAGACCGAGGTCGCTGGCCTCGTGCTCGAGCGCGAAGCCGAGCGTCCCCTCGACGAGGACCCCGAGCGACCCCCTGATCTCAACCTGCTTCGCAGCGGACCGACGCGGTCCGGGACCCTGTGGGTATCGGCCGCGGGCCAGTGGGTCGGGCTCGATAGCCAGAGCCTCGAGGCCGGAGAGTTGCCGAGCCCTGTGCACCTCGACGCGATCGTCCTGGAGACGACCCTCGCCCCAGGCAGTCAACGCAGCCTGCAGGTAGGTCGCGCCCCGGGCGTCGATCTGGACGTGGACCGCGATCGGCAGGTCCACGGTGAGGGGCGGTTCGACCGCACGTGAATGCGTTCACGGGGATGCTCCTCGTCGCGATCTTGATCGCGGCCAACGCCGTGTTCGTCGCGGCGGAGTTCTCCCTGGTCAGCGTCCGTCGCCCCGTGATCGATGAGCGGGCAGGTGCCGGCGACCGTCGTGCCCGCATGGTGGCGCGCGAACTGACGGACCTGTCGTTCTCGTTGTCCGCCGCGCAGTTCGGTATCACCGCCACCTCGCTGTTGCTGGGGTACGTCGCCGATCGCACGATCGGCGAGTCGGTGGTCCGTCCCGTCCTGAACCTGGTGGGCCTGCCAGAGGAAGCCTCGTTGACGGTCGCGGTCATCGCGACGCTGCTGCTGTCGACGATGTTGCAGATGGTGTTGGGCGAACTGTTCCCCAAGAACCTCGCGATCTCCCGGCCCCTGGGGATCGCGCTCGCGGTCACGCCGGTGACCTGGATCTTCGGGGTACTCCTCGGGCCGGTCATCCGGATCTTCGACCGCGCTGCGGGCTGGATCACCCGGAACATCCTCCGCGTCGATCTCGCGCGGGAGCTCGAGGGCGGCCACAGCCTCGATGAGCTCGCGCGCATCGTCACGGCGTCTGGCGAGCAGGGAAGCCTCACCGATCAGCAGACCGAGCTGTTGCAGCGAGCGATCGGGTTGGGTGATCGCCGGGTCAGCGAGGTGATGGTTCCTCGGCCCGACGTGGTCTGGCTGCAGTCCGGCCAGACCCTGCAGGATCTGCGTGAAGCGGCCCGCGCGACCGGCCACAGTCGGTTCCCGATCTGTGGCGAGACCGAGGACGAGGTCCTCGGCACCGTCCACGTGAAGGACCTGCTGACGGTCCCGCCGGAGCGCTACGCGACCGAACCGCTGTCCAACGTCGCGGTGCCGATGCTCGAGGTTCCGGAGAGCGAGTCGCTGCGGCGTCTGTTGGCAGATCTGCGACGGGAGCAACGCACCTTCGCCCTCGCGGTCGATGAGTACGGCGGCACTGCGGGGCTGGTCACCGTCGAGGACGTGTTGGAGCAACTCGTCGGCGACATCTCGGATGAGTTCGACCGGGGGAGCGACGACGAGGTACGACGCGTCGGGGTGGGGCGCTACCTCGTGTCGGGGACGCTGCGACTCCCTCGCATCGCGGAACTGTTCGAGGTCGAGTTGCCGGAAGGCGAGTACGAGACCCTGGCGGGGTTCGTGCTCGACCAGCTCGGGCACATCCCCGAGCCGGGCGAGCGCGTCACGTCACGCGGTCTGGAGCTGACCGTCATGGCGCTCGACGGCGTACGGATCACCGAGATCGCCCTACGCATCCTCCCTGACCCGACGCCGGCGGACGGGGAGGCGAGCCCGTGATGCTGGTCGCCGCCACCACGGAGTTCTTCGGGAGCTTCAGCCTCACCGCCGTGCTGATCGGGGTCGCCCTACTGGTGACCAACGGAGCCTTCGTGGCGGCCGAGATCGGTCTGCTCGCCGCGAGGCGGACCCGGTTGGAGGAGGCCGCGGAACGCGGCGATCGACGCGCCCGTCGGGCCCTGGCGGCGCACGGCGAGCTGTCGGTGACCTTCTCGGCGGCGCAGTTGGGCATCACGATGTCCTCGCTCGGGTTGGGTGCGATCGCCGAGCCGGCGGTGCAGGCGTTGCTCATCGACCTGCTCGAGGACACGGTGGTGCCGGGGGGTGCGATCCCGGCGCTCTCGCTCACCGTCGCGCTCAGCCTCGTGGTGTTCCTGCACATGGTGGTCGGGGAGATGGCGCCCAAGAACCTCGCCATCGCCCGACCGGAGCAGGTCGCGTTGCGCCTGATCCGGCCCTTCTCGGTGTTCATCTTCGTCTTCCGTCCGCTGATCCTGTTCCTCAACGCGCTGGCCAACCTGCTCGTCCGCCTGGTGCGTGTCGAACCCGTGGATGAGCGGCAACTGGTCCACACACCGGAGGAGCTGGCGCTCGCCCTCGCCGAGTCCCAGGACCTCGGCACCATCGCGCCCATGGACGCGCGCATGATGGGGGCGGCGTTGCGCCTCGCCGCGATCGATGCCGAGGCGGCGATGACCCC
>SKNK01000527.1 GCA_007120565.1 Nitriliruptoraceae bacterium
AACCCGACGCCGATCACGACGCTGCCCAGCGTGCCGAGGACCAGCCACAGCACGTTGTTGCGGAAGGCCAGGAGCATCGAGGGATCGGTGAACGCGAACCGGTAGTGCGACAGCGTGAAGGCACCGTCGCGATCGGTCAGGCTCTCGTGGATCGTGCCGATGGTCGGGTAGATGAGGTAGAGGCTGATCAGCCCGATCGCCGGACCGACGAACAACCAGGGTCGGATCTTCTCGCGCAGCCGGGGCGCGAACACGGCATCGATCGCCCGGTTCGCGGAGATGAACAGGGCCCACACACCGACGACCCCAACGGTCAGCGCGATGCCTGCGGTGCCCAGGCGCCGCGAGATGGGTGTCATCCCACGGGTGGTGATCGCCTCGGCCGACGCGCTTGCGCCGACCAACTCCAGCACCCTGATGGTGAGCCGTTCGAAGGCGTTGGGGTCGACGAGGAGCCCCACGCTGGCCCAGAGCATGGCACCCACTGCCACGACGATGCCGACCGCCACCACACCACGCGCCAGCCGCAGCACGGGGCTGACGGGCGGCGCCTCGAGCAGTGAGCTGGCCACGTACTCCTCCTGGCGCTGGCGAGGGTCGGATCGAGAGGGGTGCGGGGTGCGGGGTGCTGAGCCGAACGTGCTAGCTCGACCCAGCACCCCGGTGGGTGATCCCCGGGGACCTCGGACCGACGCGAGGTCGACCGAGGCGCCCGAGCTTGTGTGGCCTAGTCCTCGCCCTCCCAGTCGACCGCGTCCAGGCGGGCGAGGGTGTCGTCGGTGTTCTGCCCTTCGGCGCGGATCCAATCGATCATCGCGGCGTTGAAGGCCGAACCCACCGGAGCGGGCATGCCGTCCGATGCATCGTCACGCAGGGTCGTCGCTTCAGCCAGTATGTCGGCGGAAGCCCGCGAGGAGTAGTCCTGGTACCAGTCGTCCGGGACGCTCTCGTTGGGTGAGATGAACCCGCCGGCCTCGATCATCGGCTGCACCGCGGTCGGGGTCGCGAGGTACTCGATCAGCGCTCGGACCTCATCGCGGTCGTCGAAGGACACGAACTGGTCGGCGGCACCGAGCACCGGTGTGCCGTACTGCTCGTCGATCGACGGGAGGACGAAGAATCTCGCGTCCTCTCCCGGGGTCAGCCGTTCAGCGTCCGGGTCATCGGCAGCGGCGTTCGGGTCGGCTAGGAAGAAGTCCGAGATCCAGGTCGCCTGCTTGTGGAACCAGCAGTCCGGACCGTCTTCGCCGTGGAACATCGGCAGTGGCGTCGCACCGACCCAGGTCTCGTTCATCCAGGTCGGTCCGCCGTAGGCGTAGCCCTCGGTGAAGAAGATCTCGGCGGTGATGTCGAACGCCTCGGCGACCTGCGGGTCGGAGAAGGGCCGTTCACCGGCAGCCCACTCGTCGTAGACCTCGGGCGGCGCCGTCCGGAGCAGCACGTCCTCGATCCAGTCGGTCGCGGGCCAACCGCTGAAGTCGCCCTGTTCGACGCTGATGCACCAGGGGCTGGAGCCGCTCGCGACGATCTCGTTCGAGAGCGCGATCAGCTCGTCCCAGGTCTCGGGGACCTCGTAGCCGGCTGCCTCGAACTCCGGCGCCGGATACCACACGACCGACTTGGTGAACGCTCCCCAGGTGACGCCGTAGATGTCGTCACCGTCGCTGGTCATCTCCAACCAGGCATCCCCGTAGTCGGAGGTCAGCTGACCGGTGTCGATCCAGTCGCTGATCGCCACGAGGTGGCCGTTGTCGGCCAGGGTCCGCATCAGACCTGGCTGCGCGACCTGGGCGATGTCGGGCGGGTTGCCGCCCTCGGAGCGAGCGACCAACGTGGTCGTGTAGTCGGTGACCCCGTCGATGTTCACCTCGATGCCCGTGGCGTCCTCGAAGGGACGGACCGCCTCGACGAAGCGCTCACCGTCCTCGGCGATCCACTGACTCATCACCGAGATGGAGCCGCCATCGAACGCGCCTTCAAGAGCGCGTGCGAGGTGGGTGTAGCCGTCGGGAACGTCGAAGGGCGCCGGCGCGGCTGCCGCTTCGTCCCCGTCCTCGGGTTCCTCGGCCGGTGCGTCGTTGTCCGGGGTGGTCTCTTCGGTGGGTGTCTCTTCGGAGCCGGCGGCTGTGCCTTCCGGTTCCGCGTTGGCGCAGGCCCCGGCGAGCAGCGCGATGACCGCACTGACCGCGAGAGCTGCTCGCATGCCTGTCCGCATGATGGGTCTCCCTTGCTTACTGATCTTGCGCGTATCCGTCCACGTCCGGGACGGCGGTATCCAGCGCGACGACTCGTGCCGCCGCTTCCACGAGAGGCCAGGTGGTGACTCCCACCACCGCAGCCGCACCCACCGCACCGAGCGGACGGTCCGCCGGTGCACACCGAACACGTTCGGGTCCGAGCAGTTGCCCGGCGACCTCGGAACGCGAAGCGACATCGGACAGGCGCACACGGAGTGGAGTCAGCAGCGGGTCACCGACCCGACCGACACCTCCTCCGAGCACGACCACGTCCGCGCCGTACGAGACGACCAGCCACGTGAGGGCCGTCGTCAGGTGCTCGACGATCTCGCCGACCACCCCCTCGGCCGACACGTCTCCGCGTGCGGCGGCCGAGAACAGATGTGACGCTGCAGCCTCGCCCCCAGCGGGCCAGCGCGTCCGGATCGCGCTCCCGGAGACCAGGGCTTCCAGGCAACCGCGCTGACCGCACCGACAGGCGGGACCGAGCGGATCGACGACCACGTGGCCGATCTCGCCCGCCAACCCGTCACGGCCGCGGTGGATCCGGCCGTCGATGACGACCCCTGCGGCCACCCCGGTGCCGATACCGAGGTAGATCAGCACGGAGGTGTCCGGGGCCAGCGTTCGCCACGCTCCTAGCGCTGCGGCCCGCGTGTCGTTCTCGACGACGACCGTCGCGTCGAAGGTCTCGGCGAGTTGCTGTCCGAGCGGGACCGGCGAGCCATCGATACCGAGGTTGACCGCGAACGAGACCGTTCCGGTCAACGGGTCGACCTGGCCCGGTACCCCCACCCCGATGCGCGTGATGCCGTCCTCGGGCAGTACCGATCGGACGGCGTCACACGCCCCCTCGACCAGCGAGCTGCCATGCAGCGTGGCGAGCAGCGCATGCGCCTGCATGCGTCCATCCGCGCCGATGCGCACGACCTCGGTGGTGGTCCCG
>SKNK01000489.1 GCA_007120565.1 Nitriliruptoraceae bacterium
CCGACATCCCGATCGCGTCGGCGTCGTGCTCCTCCGCGGCCTGCAAGATGGCGTCCAGGGATTGCTTGATGCCGAGGTTGATGACGTTGAAGCCGTTGTTGCGCAGGATGATGTCGACCAGATTCTTGCCGATGTCGTGGACGTCGCCCTTGACCGTCGCGACGATGAACGTGCCCTTGTCCGACGCCGAACCGCCACCGGACTCCTCGATGTGGGGTTCGAGGTACGCCACCGCGGTCTTCATCGCTTCGGCAGACTGCAGCACGAACGGCAACTGCATCTGACCTGAAGCGAACAACTCACCGACCGTGGCCATGCCCTTGAGCAGGAACTGGTTGATGATGGCCAGGGGCGGGTGCGACTCGAGCGCTTCGCGCAGGTCCTCGTCGATGCCGTCGCGATCACCGTCGACGATGCGCTGCTCGAGCCGTTCCTCGACCGGAAGCGCCGCGCGATCCTCGGTGGAGAGTTTGCTCTCGCTGGCGCCCTCGAACTGTTCCATGAGACGGTGCAACGGGTCGTAGTCGTCCGGCGCCGTCCCGCCGAGGCCGCCTGCGCCGCGACGGTCGTAGATGAGGTCCGTGGCGACCTGCACCTGCTCGTCAGGGATCCGATGCAGCGGCAGGATCTTCCCTGGGTGCACGATCGCCGAGTCCAACCCCCGGTCCATCGCCTCCTTCAGGAACACCGAGTTCAGGACCTGGCGCGCTGCCGGTGACAGACCGAACGAGACGTTCGAGACGCCCAAGGTCGTCGAACAGCCAGGGATCGCCTCCTTGACCCGTTCGATGGCTTCGAGCGTTGCGGCCGCATCGCCGCGCAGGTCATCCTGTCCGGACCCCAGCGGGAACGTCAGGCAGTCGAAGATGAGGTCGTGGGGCTCGAGGCCGAACTCGTCGATGGCGATCCGCGCGACCCGCTCGCAGACCTGCACCTTCCAGTCCGCGGTGCGCGCCTGGCCCTCCTCGTCGATCGCCAGCACGACCACGGCGGCCCCGTACCGTTTCGCCAGAGGCAGCAGGAGGTCGGCCTTGTTGCGACCGTCCTCGAGGTTGACCGAGTTGATGACGGCCCGTCCGCCCAGCCGGATCAGCGCTGCCTCGATCACGTCCAACTGGGTCGAGTCGATCACCAGGGGCAGCGTCGATTGGGTGGCGAACCGGTCGACGATCTCGACCATGTCGGGCACGCCCTCGCGTCCGACGTAGTCGACGCAGACGTCGAGGACGTGCGCGCCCTCACGGGTCTGCGACCTCGCCAGCTGCAGCGCACCGTCCCAGTCCTCCTCGAGCAGCAGGCGCTTGAACGCCCGTGACCCGTTGGCGTTGGCCCGTTCGCCGATGGCGAGGAAGGCGGTGTCCTGTTTGATCGTGACACTCGAGTACAGCGAGGCGAGGCTCGGTCGCCAGGTGATCTCTATCGTCTCGCGTTCCTGCGGGGTAGCGATCTTGGCCGGGTCGGTGAGCTCCCCTGCTGCACCTCGACGGACGTACATCGGGTCGTCCACGGCCCGTGGGCGGGGACGCAGGCCGGCGACCGCTTCGACGACGGCCGCCAGGTGCTCCGGGGTGGTGCCGCAGCAGCCGCCGACGATCGCGACCCCCATGTCCGTGACGAACTCCCGCTGCGCTTCGCCGAGGCCCTCGGGCGACAACGGAAAGACCGTGCGATCGTTCTCGAGGTAGGGGATGCCGGCGTTGGGAAGGATGCTGATCGGTAGCCGCGAGGACCGCGACAGCGTGCGGACGTGCTCGCGCATGTCCTCCGGACCGGTCGCGCAGTTCATGCCGAGCACATCGATCGACAAGGGATCGAGCGCGGCGATGGCCGCCTGCGGCTCGGTCCCGAGCAGCATCGTGTTGATGTCCTTCTCGACCGTGAACTGGACGAGCAATGGCACACGTGCGCCGCGTTCGACGAACACGTCGTTCGCTGCAGCCACCACGGCCTTGACCTGGAGCAGGTCGAAGCAGGTCTCGACGAGCAGGGCATCGCTGCCGCCATCGAGCAGGCCACGTACCTGCCGTCGGTAGCCCTCCTCCATGGTCGGGACGTCGATGAAGTCCTTGGCCGTGCTCGGGTCCTTGCCGAGCGACAACGTGGGCGAGCGGGTCCCGGGTCCGATCGAGCCGATCACCCAGCGGGGATCGTCCGGGCCTGCGTACGCGTCGGCGGCGGTGCGGGCGATCGCCGCGGCCTGCTCGTTGAGTGCCTCGGTGTCCGCGCCGAGCCCGTACTCGTCGAGCACCCACGGCGAGCTGCCGAAGGTGTTGGTCTGGACGGCGTGGACCCCTACCTCGAGGAAGCTGCGGTGGACGCGGTCGACGACGTCTGGCCGGCTGCGCACGAGGATCTCGTTGCAGCCGTCGAGATCATCGCTTCCGAAGTCGGCGGCGGTGAGATCCGCGGCCTGCAGGGAGGTACCCATCCCGCCGTCGAAGACCACGATGCGGTGGCCGAGCGCCCCGAGAAGCGGGTCGCTCTGCAGGGCGGGGAGGGGAACAGAGGAGCTCACGATCGGCCCAGCGTACGCATCTGCGCTGGCGGCAGGTACTCCGCCGCCGGGGAAACACGCCTCCGAGGTCCGAACAACCGCCTGCGCGACACGCCTGGCGCCGACGTTCCCGTTTCGCTCACGACCCTCGGTCCGGTCATACTCCCGTCATGGTGTTCCGACGCAAGCCCGACCTTCCTGCTGACCTCCACCCGGCGTGGTGGAGCTTCGTCGATTGTGCCGAGGTGATCGAGGCCGGACGACGCGTCCTGCTCGGCACCTTGCCGACCGGACGGGTGGAGCCAGCGCCTATCGGGGTCGGAACCGACGCGGTGCGCCGTTCGATCGCCGATGCGCGGGAGTGGATGCCCGCCTGGCGACTCGACGACCTGGAGTCGGAGTGGCAGGACTGCCAGGGCGCACTCGACGATGCGGAACGGGGCCTGGACGAGGTCGACGAGGTCGCCGCCACAACCTCAGAACTCGAGGAGCTGTTGGAGTCCCTGCAGGGGGTCATCGACCCCCTCGACACCTTCGCCGACGCCGAGCGGCAGTGGCGTCGCCGTTGGCGGCTGCCGCGCAACCGTTGACCTCTGGCCACCGCGCCGACCACCCTCACCCTCCCGGTGCCGCCCAACGTGCTCGCCCTTCGCCCGTGGCGCCACCTGCCCCGCCGCTACCGGAAC
>SKNK01000264.1 GCA_007120565.1 Nitriliruptoraceae bacterium
TCCTCGGCAACCACCACAACGCGCTCCGATGCGAGCGCCGCTACGGGGGTCTCACCACGGGGGACGCGCAGCAACCCGTCACCGCGTCGCGTCACGGCGTCAACGTGCACGAACGCCACGTCGGGCACGATCGCGGCGATGACGGTGGCCGCACCGAAGGGACTCTCGACCGTCGAGACCGCGCCAGCGGTCCAGTCCGCGTCCTGGTAGCCGGTCCCTGGCAGCTCAGGCACGGGCACGAAGGGGACACCCCACGCCCCGGCGGTCAGTGCCGCGGTCAACCAACCGATGCTCAGTTCCCGCAACCTCGGCTCACGTGCCCCGGACTCGCAGTGCCGGCGGAAGCAGGAAGCGGGAGCCGGGCCAACCGGACTCCAACAGTGACAGAAGGTCGCGGCGGCGAGCGACCCAGCTCCCAGAAGCTGGTCGAGCAGGATGCCACCTGAGCTGCAGACCACGTGGAGGTCCCGCCGCTCGGAGCGGATCAGTTCGTGACCGACGCCGAAGAGCTGTGTTCCGAAGTTGCCCAGGTAGAGCTCCGTGCCGTCCGGCACGAGCTCCCGCACGGCGGTCGACAGCTCCAGCACCTCCGGACGTGGCATCAGGCAAGCGCCGGAGCGATGTCGTTGGCGATGTGGTCGAGACACGCGTGGACCGCGTCTTGCGGCGGGATGCCGATGTGCACCCGCAGCACGATCTCCTCGACCTGGAACCGCTCGGCGTCCCGAGCGAGACGCTCCGTGGTCTGTTCGACGCCGCCGACGTACATGTAGGGGAGCATGCGCTCAGCCGTGATCGTCCCGTTGGCTTCGAGCTGTCCGTGGTCCTGGTAGAGGGTCATCTCCGGTCCGAGCGTCTCACCGAGGTACTCGAGTACCTGCTGCTCGGGATCCCCGTCCTCACTGACCCAGGCGGACTGGATCAGCACCCGTCGCGGTTCTCGCCCCACAGCCTCGCACTCCTCGTGGTAGACATCGAGGAGGTGTCGGATGCGCTGGTCGGTGAACCCGATGCCGAACGCGTCGCCACGACGGGCGGCACGCCGAACCGCTGGTTCGCTCGCGCCGCCGATCCAGAGTTCGGGTCGCGGCTGCTGCTGCGGCGGGACGACGTAGATCTCCTCACCCTCATGGTTGACGACCCCCGTCGACCAACCCTCGTCCATCAGGTCGAGGAAGTGATCGAGGGCTCGGCCTCGCCCTGCCATCGGTCGATCATGGACCGCGAAGTAGCCCGGGTGGAAGCCCGCGCCGAACCCCATGACGAGCCGGCCATCGCTCAGGTGGTCAAGCACCGCCAACCGTTCGAGCAACGCCACGGGCGGATACAGCGGGGGCATCATCACGTAGGTGCCCAACCGAGGCGTCGTCGTGGCGCCAGCGAGCGCCGCGACCAGGTCGAGTGGCGCCGGCGAGAAGCAGTCCGTCCGTCCATGGCGCTCCGGGAGGAACAACCCCGCCACGGCCGTGTCGTCGAGTTGCCGTCCACACGCGAGGAACCACTCGTGGAAGGTCGAGATCTCGTCGCGGGTCGGCGCCGGACGGCCGATGGGCCCAACATTTGTGTCGAGCATCACCGAGGTCTTCATGTGTTCTCCTCTGGCAGTAGGTGGAGGCCGGAGCCCAGATGTGCGCCCCCGTCTACGTGGAGCAACTGGCCGGTGAGCATCTGCCCGGCATCACTGCACAGGTAGGCCGCGAACTCGGCGACCTCGTCGGCGCTCGTCGCTCGCTGAAGCGGTGTTGCGTCCTCGATCAGGTGATCGACGACGGCGCCGTCGGTCACCCCCGCGAGGAAGGCCTCGGTCAGCACCGTGCCCGGGCCGAGGCAGTTGACGCGGATGCGATCGCGGGCCCACTCCAGGGCCAGTGTTCGGGTCAGCCCGAGGACACCCGCACGCGCAGCGACCGAGTGAGCCAGACCCATCGACCCGCGTTCGACGCCACTCAGGGAGATGCTGACGACGCTCCCGCCCTGCTCACGGAGGAACGGGTAGGCGGCCCTCGTCATCGCGAAGACCGCGTTGAGGTTGAGGTCGATCACCGCGGACCATCCGCGCTGGCTGATGTCCTCGGCCGGCGCGAAGAACTGCCCTCCCGCGTTGTTGATCAGACCGTGGAGACCACCCGACCGTCCGACACGATCCACGATGTCCTCGACCTGCTCAACGTCGCGAACGTCGCAAGGGTGGGCCTCAGCGGACCCCCCAAGCCCTTCGATCTCGGCGACCAGTTCGTCGAGCGGTTCCTTCCGACGACCCAGCCCGACGATGTGAGCGCCGAGCTCAGCGAAGCGCAGCGCGATGGCGTGGCCGATACCCGATCCAGCCCCCGTCACGAGTACACGCTGTTCCGCGAGAGCGTTGCTCGCCAGGACCCTCGTCCGACTCATGCTTGCCCTCCCTCAGCCACTGGTGGCGCCGCAGCTCGCACCACCCGTTCCCCGTCGAACAACACCGGGTGGCTCGGCACCGCTTCCCCGCTCGGTGTCAGCAGGGCGACGGCCCCGGGTCGCGAGGCCTTCAACCCGTCCATGGCATCCGGCAGATCCCGCACGGGGCCGACGGGGACACCCAGCTCCCCCAGCGCGTCGCACACCTCGCGGACCGAGCGTTGTGCCGTCCAGACGCCCACGTACGCATCGAGCCGCTCCGCGTTCGCCACCCGTTCCGCGGGCGACAGGTCGGGGAGACCGGCCAGCTTGGCGAGCCGCCCGTAGTGGGGATCGGCGCCGGCGTACACGTAGGCGTGTCCGTCCCGGCAGCGGTAGACCCCGGCGGGAGAGGTGGCCCGATCACGGTTGCCCTCTCCACGAGGGGTGGCACCGGTCTCGGCTGCCTCGATTCCGTGGGCACCACAGAGGCGTGATGCGGCCACCTCGGCCATGGCGACATCGACGAGCACGCCGGTCGTCGGACGGCTGCAGAGGACCATCGCGACACCCATGCCCAGCTCCATGCCGGCAAGCAGGTCGACGGGGTAGCCGGCCGCGACATGCGGGGTCCCGTCCTCCCAGGCGTTGAGCCTGGCGTACCCGCTGTCGACCTGCGCCACCGCGTCGAAGCAGGGCCGGTCGTCGGTGAGCCCGTACCCCGTCACCGCACCGAGCGTGAGGTGGGGATGACGCTCGTGCAGGGACCTCCAGTCCAGATCGAGTCGGGCAAGGGCACGGGGCGA
>SKNK01000195.1 GCA_007120565.1 Nitriliruptoraceae bacterium
CTCACCTCGACGGATGGCAGCGCCTCGGCGAGCTCGGTGATGACCGGTGCGTACTGGGGTGGACTCTGATCCCCGAGTGTGAGGAGAGCCGGGTGCGCGAATGCGCTGATGCGGTCAGGGTCGCAGTCATAGAAGGTTGGATCGTTCGCTTCGACATGGAAGGCGGGTGCGTTCTCGATCATCATCTGCCTGGCCTCGGGCGGCAGTTGGGTCCACACGCCCGGGGCGTTTGCCTCAACGAACTGCTCGGCGGCACCAGCATGATCGCCAGATGCGATCCGCTCAGCGACCGCGGCATCGGTTCGCATGTCTGCTTCGATCACCGGAGCCACGGCAGGGTCGGCGACAGCCAGCGAGTACAACGGCGGCTCGTGGGCCGTGATGCCTGCCAGGAGATCGGGTCGATCCCCGGCCAACCGAAGCGTTATCGAACCGCCCAAGGAGTTCCCGGCCACCCACGCGGGAGCTAGCTCTAGCTGCTCGATCAAGGCGGCGAGGTCGGCGACGTTGTCGCCGATGCTGCCCCGTCCGGTCGGCCCCTCGCTGTCACCATGCCCGCGGCGGTCATAGGTGAGAACCCGGAACGACTCCTCCAAGTGGGGGACAACCGGATCCCACTGCTCGCCGGCGAGCCATGATCCGTGCACCATCACCAGGGGGATCTCCCCGGTTCCATGGACCTCGTAGGCCAGTCGGACGCCGTTGACCGTCGTCGATGACATGGTGAACTCCCCTCCTGCGGCGCTGAGCCCTTCAGGCCCAACGAGAACAACGGTGCTCCCCACGTTGGCAAAGGTGTGCGGCTTGTCAAGGGCGCCGTCACGACGGGACGGGCGACACGATGGACTAGCGACGGACCCGTTGCACCTCGAGCAGTGGCAGGCCCTGCTCGAGGCTCCCGCGAAGCGAAAGCCCGACCGTGGACCACCTCGAGACCACCGACATGACCTGACCACCCGTCGGCAACGCCTGCGGACTGAACGGGTGCGGACTCAACGGGTGATCGCAACACCCGCTGCCGAGCTCAGTTGACGACGAATCGCAGGCCGCGGCTGCCGGGGACCCGGCTGATCACCCCGGCGTCCAGCAGCGCCGTGAGCTCTCCGTCTGCCGCCCCATCATCTCTGGTTCCGTCATCGCTCGCGTCGTCGTTGCTGGCCTCGTTCTCGCTCGCGTGAGTGCGGTAGTCGGCCACCGTGAACGTCTCGCCCGGGGATCGTGTGTCGACGAAACTCCGGCTACGTCGAGGTAGCTCGACGTTCAGCCAGCCCGCCTCACGCGCGCTGCGACGCAAACCGGCGGCGACAGCATCGCCCCACCGCTCGAGCCAGATCCCTGCATCACGCCGGCGGAGCGTGCCCGCGACCTCCTCGTGGTAGCCGAGAGGGTCGGCCGCGAGGGCCTCCTCCGCGACGGCGAGCCCCTGCGGGTCCAGCCCGCCACGTCGGAGCCACAGACGCGCTGCGGCACGAGCCAGCCGCCCGTTCGCGGCCTCGAAGGGGTGGATACGGAGCACCTCGAGGTGGAGGAGTCCCGCAGCGTGCAGTGGCGGCAGCTCCGTTGCCGATCCGGCGAGCCAGCTCGTCAGGCGCAGCAGCTCCTCAGGGACCCGGTCGGGCAGGACCGTGAAGTACACGACCCGACCGATCGAGGAGTCCTGGACCGCTTGGTCGGTCGTGCGGGGCACACCGGCGCGCTCCGGAGCGAGCAGGCCTCGGGTGAGGCGTCGGTGGAGCTCGCCGAGCGCGGTGAGGGGATCGTCGGTGAGCTGGTCGATGAGGTCGTCGGAGGCATACGCGCTCGTGGCGCCTTGCACCTCGAGCGTGATGATGCGCTCGTCTGGGGCGTCCTCGAGCAGCTCGAAGCTCCCGTACCAGGACGAGGGCTTGGAGGTGTAGGCGCTGCCAGAGCCGTGCTCCGCCTCTGGGACCTCGAGGTGGTCGGTGAGGCTCTGGACCGGCGACCCATCGAGTCGCAGTGTGGCGACGATGGTGCGCTCGCGGGCTGCGGTCGTGAGCTCTTCCGGCGCGGTGTTGCCGGTCGCCAGGTCAGCGAGCCGGTCCACCTCGGCGTTGAGGTGCTCGAGGTGGGCGGTGGGACGCAGGTCGAACGTGGTCACCAGCGCCACGGCTTGAGGGCGCGACCACGAGCGGCCTCGGAGCTGATGCGTCCGTGGCGCCGGCCGAGCACGTACGTCATTGCCGCGAGGCTGCCAGCTCCGCTGAGGGCCGTGGTTGTCCGCACGACGGCCTTGGTTCGCCGGGCGAACTCGACGACGGGCCAGCCGCGCTGGTTGGCGACGTTCTCCAGAGGGCGGTCCGGGTTGACCGCGACCGGGTGCCCGACCATCTCCATCATCGGCAGGTCGGACGCCGAGTCGCTGTAGGCGTAGGACAGGCGCAGGTCGTAGCTGCGCTCGGCGGAGAGCTTGCCGATGGCTTCGGCCTTGCCCTCGCCGTACACGAACGGGCCATCGAGCTCACCTGTGTACCGGCCGTCGACCACGGCGGATCGGGTCCCGATGCCGCCCTCCATGCCCAGGGCTGAGGCCAGGGGCTCGACGACCTCCTGAGGTGAGGCGGAGACGATCCAGCAGTCACGGCCCGCCTCGTGGTGCATGTCGATCAGGCCGCGCGACTCCGGACGGACCTTCTCGAGGATGCGGGGAACGATCTCCTCGTTGAGCGCGATCAGGTCGGCTTGCTGGAGGCCCTCGACGGCTTGGAGGATGCGGTCGCGTACGGCCTCCGAACTCTCGTCGGTCGCGCCGAACAGCTTGAAGGACGCGGCTCCCGCGGCATCGCGTACCAGATCGCGAGAGGGGATCAGCTTGTTGCGCCAGGCGGCGACGCCGAAGTAGAACGCGGACGATCCGCTGATGAGGGTGCGGTCGAGGTCGAAGAACGCGGCAGCGTTCGCGGTGCCCATCGTGGTGGCTCCTGGTCGATGTCCCTGAGCGTAACCGTGGCAGGTCGGCGACGGGACCGGAGACGTTGGCAGACCGGACGTGATGGGGTGCCGGATACGCCGGACCGCGGGGGACACCGGGCCTCGCGCTGCGCCGGATCGTGGGACGGCGGGCCTCGCGCTGCGCCGGATCGTGGGACGGCGGGCCTCGCGCTGCGCCGGATCGTGGGACGGCGGGCCTCGCGCTGCGCCGGATC
>SKNK01000196.1 GCA_007120565.1 Nitriliruptoraceae bacterium
ACCGCGAGGGCGGCGAACGCCTGCCTCAAGGTCCTTCTCGATGCACGCATGGGTTCCCTCTCGATGCGAGTTCGGTTCGGAGCGGTACCGGCGCAGCGCGCGCGCCAGGCAACACCGACCCGGCTCTCCCTCCGGGCTGAGCGGAACCCTAGCCAGCGTCCGTCCAGAAGTGGACGATGCCGCGCTCGCTCCCCCAAGATGTTCGCTCAGCGCACTACCCGGGTAGTAGGGCCAGGTTTCCGATCAGTCCTGGTCGCGGTAGCGCTTGAGTTCGCGGCGGGCCAGCGACATCTCGTGGACCTCATCGGGGCCGTCGGCCAGGCGCAGGGTGCGAGCGTGGGCCCACATCTCGGCGAGCGGCGAGTCGTCCGAGACCCCAGCACCACCGAAGGTCTGGATCGCCTTATCGATCACGAAGGTCGCCATCTCGGGTGCGACGATCTTGATCGCCGCGATCTCCATACGCGCACCCTTGTTCCCGACCGTGTCCATCAGGTGCGCCGTCTTCAGGGTGAGCAGACGCGCCTGCTCGATCCGGACCCGCGCCTGGGCCAGCCAGTGGTGGAACAAGCCCTGGTCGGCGATCGGCTTGCCGAACGGCTCACGCGCCAGGGCGCGTTCGCACATCAGATCGAAGGCACGTTCGGCCATCCCGATCATGCGCATGCAGTGGTGGATCCGCCCGGGGCCCAGCCGCGCCTGCGCGATCATGAACCCATCGCCCTCCCCCGCCAAGAGGTTGCTCGCGGGGACGCGCACGTCCTTGAACTCCACCTCCGGGTGGCCACCGTGCCCGTCGAAGCGTCCGAAGACCGGGACCTCGCGAACGACCCGTACCCCGGGTGTGTCCATCGGCACGAGGATCATCGACTGCTGTCGGTAGGGGCCGGCCTCCGGATCGCTCACCCCCATGAAGATCCCGACCTTGCAACGCTCGGAAGCCGCGCCTGAGGACCACCACTTGCGTCCGTTGATGACGTACTCGTCGCCGTCGCGCTCGATCCGAGACTGGATGTTGCGAGCGTCCGAGGAAGCGACATCGGGTTCGGTCATGAAGAACGCCGAGCGGATCTCTGCCTCGAGCAGGGGCTCGAGCCACTGCTGTTGCTGCTCGGGGGTGCCGAAGTCGTGCAGCACCTCCATGTTCCCGGTGTCGGGCGCAGCACAGTTGGTGGCTTCCGGAGCGATCTTGACCGACCGGCCCGTCAGCTCCGCGAGGTGCGCGTAGTCAAGGTTGGTCAGTCCCGCGCCGTGCGTCTCATCGGGAAGGAACAGGTTCCACAGCCCGCGTTGCCGTGCCTCGGCCTGGAGCTCCTGCATGATCGGCGTGTGATGGTGCAGATCACCCGAGGCCGCGGTCTGTTCGTGGTAGGTCGACTCGTTGGGGATGATCCTCGTCTCGAGGAAGTCGCGAAGTTCGTCCCGCAGTCGTTCTCCACGAGGGCTCAGACTCAGATCCACGGCACACACTCCCGGTTCGGCCTAACGGCACCGTAGGCCGCTGCGCGACACGCAACCAAGCTGCGAGGTCACCCGGCTCGGGCCGAACCACCGGGACCACCCGGCGCCTCTCGCGCCTCCTGGTACCCGGCTGCTGCGGCGATCGCCATCTCGCGTGCTTGCCGACGCCCTTCCTGCAACGCCGAGGTAGCCGTCTCCCGCGCCTGGCGCAGAGCAGACCGTCGCACCTCGCGACGGCGGGCAGGGCCATGCTCCGGGTCGAGCAGGTACATCGCTCCCGCGCCCGCAGCGGCGCCCGTGGCGAGGGTCACGAGGGTCCGTACACGCATCCGTTCTCCTCACCCATCGTCGTGCTGAACCAGGCGGGTTGTCCCGGCCGACCCGGTTGTAGTCCCCCGACACGCCCTCGTCCAGCCCGTAGGGGTCACGATGCGACCTGCTCGATCTCCGTCGACGTGCCGACGGCTCGGTACCGGCCGGCTCAGGAACAGGTTGCCTACCAGCAACTTCTTCCGCACCCATTAGGTTCCCCCTGTCCGCCACCGCCCGGCCGATCACCAGGAACCTCGATGCCCACGACCCCTGGCTTGCCGGGCGACTCCCCCGGCTCGACGGGTGATGCCCCCGGCGCCGAGCCCCTGGAGGAGCCGGTGCTCGCCGGACCACGGGAACGGATGCGTGCGACCTCTCCAGGCACCAACCTCGAAGCCTTCGGAACCGTCGAGTGGGCGTTGCTCGCCGCGATCGCCCTGGTCTGGGGATCATCGTTCCTGCTGATGGACATCGGTCTGCTCAGCCTCGATCCGGCCGTGGTCACCCTCGCACGGATCGGCCTTGGCGCGGTCGCCCTCGCACTCGTGCCGCGGGCACGACGGACCCAGATCGCGCGCGAGGATCTGCCGCGCGTCGCTCTGCTTGGGGTGGTGTGGATGGCGATCCCGCTCACCCTGTTCCCGATCGCCCAGCAGTGGATCGACTCCTCGGTGGCCGGGATGATCAACGCCGGCATGCCGCTGACCACGGCCGCGTGGGCCGCCCTGTTCCTGCGACGTCTGCCGGTGGCTCGGCAGGTGGGTGGTCTGGTGATCGGGTTCGCCGGCATCGTCGCGGTCACCCTGCCCGAGGTACCCGTCGGCATCGCGGTCGCGACACCCGAATCGGCGTTCGGCGCCGGGTTGGTCGTGTTCGCCGTGGTGCTGTACGGCATCGCCGCGAACATCGCGGTGCCACTCCAACAACGGTACGGCGCCCTGCCCGTGCTGCTCCGCGCACAACTGTTCGCCCTGATCCCCGTGCTGCCCCTCGGTCTCTTCGGGCTCCGCGACTCGACGTTCGCCTGGGGGCCTGTGCTCGCGATGATCCCCCTGGGCGTCCTCGGCACCGGCCTGGCCTTCGTGTTGATGACCACGCTGGTCGGACGGGTGGGTGGCCCGCGCGGCACCGTCGCGATCTACTTCGTTCCCCTGGTCGCGATCGCGCTGGGCGCGGCGCTGCTGCAGGAGCGGATCCACCCCCTCGCCCTGGTCGGGACCGTGCTGGTCCTGATCGGTGCGTGGATCGCGTCTCGGCGTGAAGGGGCCCCTCCGGCTCCAGCTGGACGTGGCTAACTCCCCGACCGATCGACTGGCCAGGCCGGTGTCACTCGGGATCGGCGCCCGCATCGAGCGCGTGCTCCACCCGCTCCGCCTTGGTCACGATGGCCCCTTCGTGTCCCGGGCGGTGGTCGAACTTCGCCACCACGCTGACCCGGGGCGCATGCTGTTCGGCATACTCGATGCACCGCTGGATCACCGCGAACACCTCCGCGGGTTCGCCCTCCACCGTGGTGAACATGGCGCTGGTCTCGTTGGCCAGACCGCTGTCTCGCACGATGCGGACACAACCGGCGACGATGTCACCAACGGAGTCGCTGGCCCCGAGCGGGGTGACGGAGAACGCGGCGAGCATGGACCCCTCCTGATCGACGTTGACGATGCCACGCCGAGGTCAGCTCGGCAACCCCAGCCAGACCTCGACCTCGCCACGGAGGCGATCGACGTTCACCCCCCGCTCCGCACTTACCCAGATCGGATCGCCGGTCGCTACCCCGCAGCCCTCGGCAAGCTCACGTCGTCGGCGTTGTCGACGTGACGAACTGACCTTGTCGTGTTTGGTCGCGACGATCGTCACCGGGAGGTCGCGCTCGCGTATCCACGCGAGCATCTCGCGATCCAGAGCGGTGGGGCCAACCTCACCATCCACGAGCAGCAGGATCATCACTAGGGGCTCGCGCGACGCCAGGTAGCGACGCATGCGCCGTTCCCAGGCGGCTCGATCCTGTTTGGAGACCTTCGCGTAACCGTACCCGGGGAGGTCGACGACGGTGGATCCCACCGGCGTGACGAAGCAGTTCAGCAGCCGCGTCCGACCGGGGGTCTTCGAGGTACGGGCGAGGGCGCGACGACCCGCCAGGGCGTTGAGCAGCGAGGACTTCCCGACGTTGGACCTCCCGACGACCGCTACCTCGGCGTTGCTCGCCGGAAGCCCTCCGACGTCGTCGGCGGAGGTGGCGAAGGTCAGCGGGAGCCCGGGCATGGGGACAGTCTCGCAGGTACGCGACCGGTCCGGGTCACTCGACGGTCACCGCGTCGAGCACGTTCATCCGTGACGCTTTCCAGGCCGGCAACACGGCGGCGATCAGCCCAGCGATGGCAGCGACGACCACGTAGACGGTCAGCTGCCCGACCGGAACGATCATGCGAGTGATGCCCTCGTCGCCGAGGGCCTGCACGATGGCCCACCCGAACAGGGTGCCGACCGCGACACCGAGCAGAGCCCCGAACACCGACACGAAGACCGCTTCCCACAGCACCATGCGACGGGTCTGTGGACGGTTCATCCCGACGGCCCGCAGGAGCCCGATCTCGCGCGTGCGCTCGAGAACGGCCAGAGCGAGCGTGTTGGTGATGCCAAGGAGCGCGATGATGATGGCCAGGGCGAGCAGCGCGATCATCAGGTTCAGCGCCTGACCGATCTGGTCCTCGTTCTGTTGGCGGAACTCCGCTTGATCGCTCACTGACGCGGCCGGAGCGATCGTGAGCGCTTCGTCGACCGCGTCCCGAGCGGCGCCGAGGTCCTCGGCCGCGTTGGCCAGGAGGACGACATCTCCGCGGCTCCGCGGATCGATCTCGGCGAGGGTGTCCAGGGAGACGACGTAGGCCGAGCCCAGCATCTCTGTTGAAGCGAAGGTGGCCCCGACCTGCAAGAGCAGCTCGCGCCCATCGGAGGTCCGGAAGATCAGGTCGTCACCAACGTCGACGCCCCGGTCGCTGGCGACGTCCGCTTGCAGGGCCAGCGCGCCCTGGTCGACCGCATCCAACGAGCCTTCCTGGACGCCCATGCTCAGCAGGTCATCGATGGTTCGGGGTTCGACGCCGACGACGTTGACGACATCACCTTCCGCAGCGTCCTCGACCTGACCGAAGCGGATCGGGCTCAAGCCAGCGATCGCCGGGTCATCGGCGAGCTGCACCGCGACACCGCGTGGTAGATCGCGGGTGCCCATCTGGTCCGCCTGGATGATCAGGTCGGCGCGGAACTGTTCGGTCAGCGAGTCCGACAGGGCACCCTGGACCGAAGCGGTGAGGATCGTGACGGCGGACACGAGTGCGAGCCCGATCATCAGCGCCGAAGCCGTCGAGGCGGTGCGGCGACGATCACGGCCAGCGTTCTGGCGAGCGAGCTTGCCCGCGACCGACCAGCGGGCCGGCAGCCAACCGAGGAGCCGCGACGCGGGACCGGCGATGACCGGGCTGAGCAGGGCAACGCCGACGAAGGACAGGGCGGCCCCGAACCCAACCAGTGCGATGGGCTGTGCTGTGGCGCCGGCGAGTCCCGCGAGCAAGGACGAACCACCGACCATCGCCAGCGCGGCGCCGACGAGCGTGCGGCGTCCGAGTGGTGCGGCATCCGCGGTCTCCGAGCCGCGCAGAGCCTCGATCGGCAGGACCTTGCTGGCACGCCGGGCCGGCGCCAGCGCGGCAACCAGCGTCACTCCTGTACCGACGACGAACGAAGCGATGACGGTGCGGGCCGCGAGTACCGCACCAGCGGTCGGCAGGTCGATGCCCATGGCATCGAGGATCGCTACGAGTAGTGCGGCGAGCCCCACCCCGGTAGCGATACCGATCGCTGAGGCCAACAGACCGACCGCCAACGCCTCCACCAACACCGTCGCCAGAACCTGTCGCCGTGATGCCCCGACCGCACGCAGGAGCGCGAACTCGCGGGACCGTTGGGCCACGACGATGCCGAAGGTGTTCACCACCAGGAAGCCGCCGACGAACACCGCGACCCCGGCGAAGACCAGCAGGACCGTCGAGAGCAAGCCAGTGAACTCCGATATGTCCGCCTGATCAGCGGCGACCCGGTCGGTCGCGGTCATGACCGTCACGTCGCCGCCGACGGCCGCGGCCACACGGTCGCGCAGCGCAGCGGGGTCGATCGACCCGTCCCCGACGACCGATACCTCGGTGTAGGCCTCCTGGGCACCGAAGAGGTCACGAGCCTCGGATAGGTCGAAGGTCGCTAGCGTTGCGCCGAGCAGGTTGTCGGCGTCGCCGAACCCGGTCACACCAACGAGCGTGTACGACGCGACACCATCGGGGACGAGCACCTCGACCTGTGCTCCCAGGGAGAACCCGAACCGCTGGAAGGTCGCCGCGTCCATCATGACCTCGTCGCGACCCTCCGGCGGACGACCGTCCCGGACCGAGACCCAGGCACCGCCGACACCGTCGCTCCAGGACGCTGCGAGGGTCGGTGCCTGGGGCACGATCGGATCCCCATCAGGGGCGACGAACGCTGCGGTCCCTTCGACGATCCCATCGACCTCAGCAACGCCCTCGACCTCGCTGATCGTGTCGACGACGTCCGCATCGAACGCTTCCCTAGCGGCGAACGTCGCCTCCGTCGCCGAGGTCTCGAACCCTTCCGGGGCGGTGACGTACAGATCGGCCTGTTCGTACCCGGTCGTGAGCAGGTCGTCGAACGCCTGATCGATCGAGTCGGTGAGTACGAATGCGCCCGCGACGAACGTGACCCCAGCCACGACCGCGAGGGTCGTGAGCAGGAACCGAGACTTGTGGCCGAGGAGCCCCTTGAGGGCAACACGCAGCATCTCAGCGGCCCTCACCGGCAGCGTCGTCGTTCCCCTCGAAGCGCTTCATCCGATCCAGGACCGCATCGGCCGTCGGTCCGTCCAACTCGTCGACGACCCGACCATCGGCCAGGAACAGCAGCCGGTCCGCGTAGCTCGCACTGACCGGGTCGTGGGTGACCATGACGACCGTCTGCCCGACGGTGCGAGCGGCGTCACGCAGGAACCCGAGCAACTCCGCGCCGGATCGCGAGTCGAGCGCCCCCGTCGGTTCGTCGGCGAACACGACCGTGGGCCGCGTGATCAGCGCTCGAGCGGCAGCGACGCGTTGTTGTTGGCCACCAGACATCTCGGCCGGGCGATGGGTGAGCCGGTCGCGCAGCGCCAGGGTGTCCACGATCTGATCGAACCGTTCCCGGTCCACCTTGGCCCCGGCCAGGTCCAGGGGCAAGGTGATGTTCTCGTGGGCCGTCAGGGTCGGCACGAGGTTGTAGCTCTGGAAGACGAACCCGATCCGCTCGCGACGCATCCGGGTGAGCTGACGGTCCGAGAGCCCGTCCAGCGACGTTCCGTCGATCTCCACCGAGCCCGAGGTGAGCCGATCGAGCGCTGCCGCGCAGTGCAGCAGGGTCGACTTGCCGGATCCCGAGGGGCCCATGATCGCCAGGAAGCTCCCCCGCGGGACCTGCAGGTCGATCCCATCGAGGGCGCGTACGGCGGTGGGACCCTCGCCGTAGACCTTCACGGCCGACGTCACGCGGACGGCCGGTGTCATCGCGGCGTCAGGCAGATCGACCGGGGCGGAGCTCATGGGCAACCTCGAGGTGGTGGAGAACACGGACGCGCTCGCCGGGCTGCGCCCCGGCTGGTTCGCAGCCGGGAGGAGCACCGGCCCTCGTTCTCGGTTCGGTCACGGCGGGCCCCCGTTCACGATCCGGTCGCGGCCGGCCCCCGTTCACGATCCGGTCGCGGCTGGTCTCGGTTGTCGGTCTCGTCGCGGCCGGCCCCCGTTGATGGTCCGGTCGCGGCTGGGCCCCCTCCGACACCGGGGTGTCGACGGCGGGGCCGATCCAGGCAGACGATACGTACCCGCAACGCCCGTGCCCTCCCCCGACCGGCGGGTTCAGGGGTCATCCGCAAGGAGGACACCGACGCATCCACCGCGGCCTCACCCGCGGTGCGTGACGTCCTCAGCCTTGTCCGGCGCGAACGAGCCCGTGCTCGTAGGCGTACACGACCGCCTGTACCCGGTCACGAAGCTGAAGCTTGGCAAGTACCCGACCTACGTGGGTCTTGACCGTGGTCTCCGACACGAACAGTTCCCCCGCGATCTCCGCGTTCGAGTGGCCGCGAGCTATCCATCCGAGCACCTCTCGCTCACGGTCGGTCAGCATCGTCAACTCCGCCGGCTCCGGCGCCTCGCCGAACGAGGTCGCACCCTCCACGAAGGCCGCGATCACCCGCGAGGTGATCGAAGGCGACAGCAGTGCTTCGCCGGTCGCCACCGTGCGCACGGCGTTGACCAGATCCTCCGGTGGCGTGTCCTTGAGCAGGAACCCGCTGGCACCAGCACGGAGGGCCGCGAAGACGTACTCGTCGAGGTCGAAGGTGGTCAGGATCACGATCCGGGTCGTGCTGCCCTGACCGAGCAACTCCCGGGTCGCCTCGATGCCATCACGATGGGGCATCCGGACATCCATGAGCGCCACGTCGGGAGCCTCCCGACGCACCAGATCGACCCCGGCGATGCCATCCCCTGCCTCGCCGATCACCTCGAGGTCCTCCTCCGCATCGAGGATCATGCGGAACCCCGCCCGCACCAGGTGCTGGTCGTCCACGATGGCGATGCGCAACGTCATCGGTCGCCTCCTCCGGAACGGTCGGCAACCGCCGCTGGCTCCTCGCCGGCTCTCGGCATCTCGCGCTCCCCGCCCTCCACAGGGATGGGCAGGACCGCACGAACACGGTAACCACCGCCGGGGCGGGCTCCGGCCTGCAGCGTCCCGTCGAAGACGGCGACGCGCTCGCGCATACCGAGGAGCCCACTGCCGCGATGGGCGTCCCCCTCTGAGCTCGCCGCACCGCGGCCATCATCGTCGACCTCGACGACGACCGCGCCCTCGCCGTACCGGATGGTGACCACGACCTCCCACACCGTGCCGGCGTGCTTCATGACGTTGGTAAGCGCTTCCTGGACGAGCCGGTAGGCCGAGACCTCGACGGCGGAGGCTACGGGACGCACCTCGCCCACGTACTCGACCCGGACCGGCAGACCCGCGGCGGCGAGGCGGTCGACGAGATCGTTGAGGTCGGCCAAGGTCGGTTGGGGCGCCAGTCGTCCCGGCCCGGGATCGTCACGCAACACTCCGACCATCCGTCGAAGATCAGCGAGCGCATCCCGACCCACCTCCTCGATCGCGGCGAGCACCTCGGCAGCGCGCGACGGGTCGGTCGCCGCGACCCGGCGCCCGGCACCGGCCTGCACGACCATCACGCTGACGCTGTGGGCGATGACGTCGTGGAGTTCCCGGGAGATACGGGACCTCTCCGCGGAGACCGCCAACTCCGTGCCCAGTTCGCGTGAGCGCTCCGCTTGTTCCGCCTGGGCCCGCAGATGTTCCACGAGTTCTCGTCGCACCCTCGTGCGATCCCCCAGCACCCAGATGCCGAGGAAGATGAACAGGTTGACCGGCAACTGGATCAGCGACACCTGGCCATCGCCGGCGATCAGCGTCACGAACGACACCGCCACGAAGAACTCGGTGATGACCAGTGACGTGATGCCGTCAGAGCGTGAGCCGTACGCGGCGATGGAGTAGAGAGCCACCATCGCTGCTAGAGGGATGAAGCCGTCCGTGTGACCGACCAGGAACCAGGCCCCGGTTGCCAGACCTGCAGTGATCATGCTCATCGTCGGGATGACGCGCCGCCAGGCCAACGAACCGAAGGCGACCAGGAGCAATGCCCACCCTGCCAGGCCGGCCAGCGAGGTGCGCTCAATGCCGGCACTCGGCTGGAGCGCGTACGCGATCACCGCCGGGACCAGCAGCAGACCAGCCAGCAGTACGTCGCTCAACGGTGGCCGATCGAACGTCCCCTCGCCGACACTCAGGCGGTCGATGACCGACACCAACCAGGCCGGCGTTCGCACAGCGGGTTCAGGCCCGGGCACGGGCTCAGGCACGGATCCAGGCGAGGCACTCATGTGACCACGCTAGTGCCGTCAACTCCCCGCACGCATCGTTCATGAGGTGGATGGAGGCGTCCTCCTCAGGTTCTGGTCGGCCACGGGAGCTACCCTCGCCGCTAGCAAGAGGGAGGAGACCTGTGCCTGGCTCGGCAGGCGTGACCGCGGCGCGATCGAGGGCTGTCCTCGCCCTCGTCTGTCTGATCGCCGGGATCGCGCTGCTTGCCTCGAGTGGAGCGACGGCCCAGCCCGGGAACCGGACCGTCGCGGTCACCGACGTACGGGGTGCCATCACCCCGGTCACCGCGGACCACCTCGCCGACACGATCGAGGGTGCCGAGCGGGACGGTCATGAAGCCGTGGTCGTGGTGCTCGACACCCCTGGCGGGTTGGTCGCTTCAACCCGCCAGATCGTGCAGACCTTCCTCGATGCGCCGGTACCGGTCATCGTGTACGTCGCTCCGTCGGGCGCCGACGCCGGCTCGGCAGGGACCTTCATGACCCTCTCCGGCCACGTCGCGGCGATGGCACCGGCCACCACGATCGGCGCGGCAACACCGGTTGATGCCGAAGGCCAAGAGGCCGGCGACAAGATCGTCGAGAACCTGGCCTCCTTCGCTGAGGCGATCGCGGAGGAACGCGGTCGTGACATCGACTTCGCCATCGCGTCGGTCCGCGAGGGACGATCCATCACGGCCAACACCGCGTTGGAACGGGGCGTCATCGATCTGATCGCGCCGTCCATCGAGACCCTGCTGGATGAGGTCGACGGCACGGAGGTCGAGGTTCGAGACACCTCGATGGTGCTGCAGACCGCAGACGCTCTGGTCGTTGATGTCGAGATGACCGGCCCACGGCGGCTGTTGCAGTTGTTGGCCGATCCGAACCTGGCCTTCATCTTCCTGTCTCTCGGGACCTTGGCCATCCTGTACGAGATCGCCAACCCCGGCCTCGGACTCGGTGGTGTCGTCGGCGTGGTCTGCATCATCCTGGCGATGTTCGCGCTGTCGGTGCTCCCCGTGAACTGGGCCGGGGCCGCCTTGATGATCGTCGCGGCGGTGATGTTCATCGCTGAACTGTTCGTTCCGGGGGTCGGTGTGGGCGCTGCCGGCGGCACCGCGGCCCTGGTCCTCGGCGGGTTGTTCCTGTTCCAGGCACAGTCCGGCGCCAGCGTCAGCATGTGGGTGTTGATCCCGACCGCCGTGGTCACGTTCGGATTGACGATCTTCGCGGGGGTGATGGTGGCACGGACCCGGAAGATGCGATCGAGCGGCGGTTCTGACGACATGCTCGGCCGCCTGGGCAAGGTCGAGGGCGTCGCGGAAGGGCATCCACGCGCCAAGGTTGGGGGCACCTACTGGCGCATCCGTCCGGCAGATGACCAGCAGCCGCTACGTGACGGCGACGAGGTTCGGGTCGTCGAACGACGCAACCTCGATCTGTTCGTCGCCTCGACATCGACCGACGAAACGAGTCGGCCCAACAACGTCACGACCGAGCCACGACCCACGGATGTGGAGGGATCACCATGAGCCCGGAGTTGACCGGACTGGCTGTCGCACTCGCGATCCTCGTCGCGATCATCGTCGCCGCGGTACGGATCGTGGACGAGTACGAGCGGGGCGTGATCTTCCGGCTCGGACGCGTCATCGGAGCGAAGGGACCGGGGCTGTTCTTCATCATCCCCATCATCGACCGCATGGTGAAGGTCAACCTGCAGACCGTGACCATGGACATCCCACCCCAGGACATCATCACCAAGGACAACGTGACGATCCGGGTCAACGCCGTCACCTACTTCAACGTGACCGAGCCGGTGAACGCTACGATCAAGGTGCAGAACTACGGCTACGCCACCTCTCAGATCGCTCAAACGACCCTGCGGTCG
>SKNK01000247.1 GCA_007120565.1 Nitriliruptoraceae bacterium
CCATGGCTTCCTTCTGACCGCAGGAGCCGTCAACGTCGAGACCGACGTCGAGCGCGTCCAACACCTCGAGGTGCTCGCGAACCACACCGCCAGCGCGCTCTACACCGCGTTCGCTCTGCAGACGCTGCGTGAGCGTGCCGCTCAGGACCCGTTGACACGGCTCGGGCACAGCGCATCGTTCCATGAGCGGTTGGCGGAGCGGCTCGCGGGTACCGGTGCGCCGGCGTCGACGGCGGTCCTGTTGATCGACCTCGACAACTTCAAGGTCATCAACGACACGCTCGGCCATCTCGTCGGTGATCGTGTGATCATCGAGACGGCCACCCTGCTGCGCGATGTCTTGCGTCACGACGATGAACTGTTCCGCATCGGAGGCGATGAGTTCGCGGCGATCCTCGAGGTGGACGGTCCCAACCAGGCCACCGACATCGCGGATCGGATCACGGCGGCGGCACGCGCCCGTGGTCGAACGCAGATGTCGGTTGGCGTTGCGGTGGTCGATGACCCCGCAACCGACTCCGACACCGTCTTCGGCTGTGCCGACCTCGCGTTGTTCAACGCCAAGCGAGCCGGTGGGGATCGAACCGCGCTCTACCGTCCGGAGCTGCAGGCTGCGGCGCAAGCGGAAGCGCGTCTCCAGGCCGAGTTGCCGCACGCGATCGAGGATGGGCAACTCTTCCTCGAGTTCCAACCTGTCGTGAGCCTGCACTCTGGCCGCCTGCTCGGGCTCGAGTCGTTGGTCCGATGGAAGCACCCAGAACGTGGCCTGATCCCGCCGGTGGAGTTCATCCCTCTCGCGGAACGAACCGATCACATCGCTGCTATCGGGCGGTGGGTGTTGACCGAAGCCTGTCGCTCGTACGCCCGTTGGCACGAGCAGGGGTGGGCGCCCGAGGGGTTGTGGGTGGGCATCAACGTCTCCGCAGCGGAACTCGGGTGTGGTTTCGTCGAGATGGTCACCAGCACCCTGGAACGGTTCTCGGTCCCACCGGATCGGTTCATCGTCGAGGTCACCGAGGCCACCTTCATCGACGAGCAGCATGCCGTCGCCATGTTGGGTGAGCTGCGCGACCTCGGCATCAACGTGGCTGTCGACGACTTCGGGACGGGCTACTCGTCCCTGTCGTACCTCCAACGGCTCCCGGTCAACCTCATCAAGATCGATCGCTCGTTCGTCGCCGCGATCGTCGATCCCAAGACCGAGGCCGTGACCCGCTCGATCATCGAACTCGCCCACACGCTCGGTCTCTCGGTGGTGGCGGAGGGCATCGAGGAAGAGTGTCAGGCCGAGGTCCTGCGCCGCCTCGGCTGTCGGCTCGGGCAGGGCTTCCTGTGGTCACGACCTGTCCCCGAGCAGCAGCTTCCCGCCCTCATCGAACAGCTGCGCCAGCCGGTAGCCCCCTGACGGCGTGGCCCGGTTCCGGCTCGCTTCGACCGGCTTACGGTGGCACCTCCTCGGGACGCGAGACCAACTCGATTACCGTGCCCTGTCAGAAGGTTCCGGAGGTGGTGTATGGGGTTCGAACGCGACGCCGAGCCGGTCCCGGCAGGTAGCCGTGGCATGGCGAGGATGACCGGTGGGCTCTGGCGACGTGCCGTGTTGGTCGCCGCAGCAGCAGCGCTGCTCGTCGCGTGCGGCGGCGAGGAGGCTCCCGAGGACCAGGGCGATGACCCGGAGTCGGCTGCCGCCAGCGAAGAACCCGCGGAGGAGGAGCCCGTAGCGGCTCCGGAGGAAGACGAACCCGCGGATGCTGAAGGTGCCGACGAGGAGCCAACCGAGGAGGGTGGCCTCCAGGAGCACCGGCCCGCCGAGGACGCCGAGTCGTTCGCGGATTGCGGCAGTATCGACGAGGACGCTCCCGGGGCGGTGATCCGTTTCCCCGACGACGGGTCGGATGCCGGTGACGGACCGGTGACCGTGGAGGTCGTCGGGTGTGGCAACACCTTCGAGGCCAACGTGCAGTGGGAGGCCTACCACGGCAACAACACCGCGCCGACCCTCGAGGGCCACACGATGGGCGGGACCATGGGCGACTGGGGGGCGTTCTCGATCACCGAGACCTACTGGACCCCCGGAGACTGGACGGTCGTGGTCTTCGAGATCGACGCCGAGTCCGGTGACCGCGTCGAGTACGACGAGGTGACCTTCACCGTCGGCTAGGTCGTCCACAACCGGGGTGCCTACCGCCGGAGCTGTCACCCCCCACGGGTAGGGTCTTCGCTCCGTGGCGATGCGTTGCCGTAGGGCGCGCTCACGGTGCCGCGGTAGCGAGATCGACCCCGCCGTTGAAGGGCTCGCAGTGGTCAGGTTCCTGCACACCGCCGACTGGCAGCTCGGCATGACCCGGCATTTCCTCGACGACGAGTCCCAGGGTCGGTTCTCGCAGGCCCGGATCGACGTGGTCGCGCGTATGGCGCAGCTGGCCGACGACCAGGGGTGCGCCTTCGTGGTCGTTGCCGGTGATGTGTTCGAGACCAACCAGCCCGACCGCCGCACCCTCGGGCGCGCGCTGGAAGCGCTCGCGAGCTTCACCGTCCCTGTCTACCTGCTGCCTGGCAACCACGATCCCTATGACGCCGGGTCGGTCTACCGCAGTGCCGCGTTCCTCGACCGCTGTCCCGCAGGGGTCGAGGTACTGACGGACCGGCAGCCCCGCAACCCCACCCTCGACGTCGAGGTGGTCGGGGTGCCGTGGCCGAGCAAGCATCCGGTGACCGATCTGATCGCCGAAGCTTGCGCGGAGCTCCCCGCCGATGGTCGCCAGCGGGTCGTGGTCGCGCACGGGGCCGCAGACGTGATCAGCGGCGACTTCTCCGCACCCGGCACCTTCCGGCTTGCGGAGGTCGAGCCCACCATCGAGGAGGGACGGCTGAGCTACCTCGCGCTCGGCGACCGGCACTCGACGGTTGCGGTCGGCGAGACCGGACGGATCTGGTTCTCCGGCGCTCCGGAGCCGACCAACTACCCCGAGGAGGACCCGGGCAACGCGCTGATCGTCGACCTCGATCCGGAGCCTCCGAACGTCGAGTCGGTCCCCGTCGGGACCTGGGCCTTCCACATCGTGTCGCGGTCCGTCGACGGCGATGAGGATCTCGATCTGTTGCTCGATGATCTCGACCGGCTCCCGGACCGGTCCCGCGCCGTCGTCA
>SKNK01000123.1 GCA_007120565.1 Nitriliruptoraceae bacterium
CGCCCGGCAGCGCACCGGACGGCCCGACGCCCTCAGTGCGGGTGAAGCGTTGGACATGGCGACCCGCGGCGGAGCCGACTGCCTCGGTGTCGACGACATCGGTCGACTGGAGGTCGGGATGCGTGCGGATCTGGTGACCTGGCCGGGCGATGACCTCCAGGACATCGCGGACCCGATCGACGGGCTGGTGCTCGGTCCGGATCGGCGAGCACGTCACGTCCACGTGGGAGGAGAACCGGTCGTCAAGGACGGCGAGGTGGTGGGACTCGACCTGGCGGAGGCCCGCGCCGACCTGGGTCGTCGTGCACAGCGCCTCCGGGCGTAGCCGACTCCCTATCGGACCGGGTCGCTAGACAGGCAGGGCGCCGACGGCGTAGCTGATCGCTGCCGCGCCGATCGCGAACGCCAGAACGAGCGAGCTGACGGCGAGGCGTCGCCGCTGCACCTCTTCATGCTCCATCGAGGACGCCGCGGCGGGTGCCTGGACTTCACGCCTAGCGCGGGGAGCGAGGTCGTATGAGCGCTGCGGGAAGTGGAGCGGCTGCGTGGTCATCGCCGCACCGCCTGAACCTGCATCGGACACCGGGGAGCGGGATGTCGCTCGTGGGTTCGACCCGGGGTGATCTGCGTCATGATGAGCCTCCGTATCGGACGGGTGGGAACCGACCGGAGGGCCACGCACTTGCCTCGGCCCCCTGGGCCGGGCGCTCGTGGCTGAACGCAGTTGCTGGTTCTGCTGGCGTCGAACGTACCGAGGCTCCGGCCGGATGGGTAGCCCTGATCTCTCGTCCGAATGGCCGTGTTGCCTCGGGCGGCGGATGGTTCCGGCGAGCGATGACAACGGCTCGTTGCGCCACCTCGGTCTAGCGAGCCGCACGCAAGCGATCACCTGCCGGCGTGGTCACGTAGTAGCGTGCGGTCATGCCAAGCGAACCTGCGCTGTTGGGGCCGGGAGAGAACCGTTCGCTCCTGCCACGGTGGGTGGTTGCCGCCTACGGGGCGGGAGCGACAGGCTGGGTCCTGGTCGACCGGGTTCTCCTGACCTGGCTGTACTTCTTCTACATCACCACACACGACACCACGAGCGGCGCACTGATGCTGCCACTGGTGTTCAGCGCGATCATGCTCGGTGGTCGCGTGGTCGACGCCATCGCCGACCCGGTGATCGCCCGCTTCTCCGACAACCACCGTGGGAAGCGTGGCCGACGCCTGCCGTTCCTGCTGGTCAGCGCCGTGCCCTACGTCGTGGTCTTCGTCGCGCTGTTCCACCCACCTGTCGCCGACCGATCACCGCTCAATGCGATCTACCTCGGCGTCGGGTTGGCGCTGTACTTCACGCTGTTCACGGCGTACGTGGGCCCGTACCTGGCACTGCTCGCCGACCTGTCCGGTACCACCGCGGACCGGGTGGATCTCTCCACGTCCAAGGCGGTGGCGACGCTCGTCGGGGCGGCGGTGGCGCTGATCGTGTCCGGCCTCCTGGTCGAGGCGTTCGGGATCCAGGCGATGGTCTGGATCCTCGGTGCCGTCGCGGTCGTGCTGCTGCTCGTGCCGACCCGGATCCCCGAGCGTCGCTTCGCGCGGGCCGAGCCTGCGACCATGCCGCTGATCCAGGCGGTGCGCACGACCCTCGGTAACCGACCCTTCGTGATCGCGCTGCTCGGGGCGAACGCCCTGTGGTTCGGGTTCAACATCGTCTCGCTGAACGTGCCGCTCTACGCCACCTCATTGCTGGGGTTGAGCGAAGGCGCGGTCGCCGTGTTGATGGGGGCGCTGTTCGGGGTCTGCCTCGTGACCTTCCCCTTCGTCAACCGGCTCACCAAACGGGTCGGACTGAAGGCGGTGATGATCGCGTCGCTGATGGGGTTCACCGTCGTCTTCCCCCTGATCGCGCTGTTCCCGACGCCACCTTTCGGACTGCCTCACCTCACGTACGGCATCATCGTGATGGGGCTGGCCGGCATCCCGCTCGCCGGGTTCTTCATCGTTCCCGATGCCATCGTCGCCGCGGTCGCTGACCTGGAACTCCAACGCTCCGGTCAGCGCCGGGAGGGCATGTACTTCGGCGTCAACGGCCTCACCCTGAAGATCAACCTGGGTATCTCGACCGTGGTCTCCGGAGCGCTGCTGCAGTTCGCCGGCGACCCGCTCGGGCTCCAGCTCACGGGGCCGGTCGCGGCCGTCGCCGTCGGCCTCGGCGCGCTGGTCTTCCTGCGCTACCCGGAACGCGACGTCGAAGCCGCCCGGTCGGATCTCCGGCCGGAGGCCACGACGTGAGGAACGGAGGATGAGGCGGGTGCGTTGCTGTGCGGTCGGTCTGCGGATCGACCCGGCCCGGGCCACCTCGACGTCGGCCTTCCTGGCGGCGATGCATGCCCTCCTCGACCGGGAGGCGCAACCGCACCCATCGGCGCCGACGCTGGTCGCCTTCCCCGAGCACACGGGGCTGATCACGATGTTCATCGGGCCCCGTGGTGCCGCGGCACGCGAGCGGTTGGTGGCGGGTGCCGGGACGCTGGAGGCCTTGATGGCGCTAGCCACCAGCTACGGCGAGGTGCTCGGCCACTACGCCGGCCGATTCCCGGAGGTGCACTCCGCGGGCACGTTGCTGCACCTTGCCTGCACCGACGCGATGGTGCGCACGATCGTGGACGGCTTCTCCGCGCTCGCTGCGGATCGGGGCATCTGGCTCACCGTCGGTGCGGCCCTGCCCGACTGGGAGCTGCGCCACCGAGATGACCTTGACGGCGAGGTGGCGGCCACGCTGCTGGGTCCCGAACCGGTACACGACGACGTGTACGTGCCGAGCGGTCCGCAGGTCCGTAACCGCAACCTGGTCTTCGGACCCGATGGTGACCTGGTCGCCATCCACGACAAGGCGTACCTCGTGCCGCTCGAGGTAGACGCCGAGGAAGGACTCGGCCTGCAGGCCGCAGGGCTGGACGACGTCCACGTTGCGGAGTTGCCGATCGGACGGGTCGGCACCGTCATCAGCAAGGACGCCTGGATGCCGGACGTGAACGAGCGGCTCAGCCAGCTCGGTGCACAGGTGGTGATCCAGCCGGAGGCCTTCGACCGGTGGGCGCTGGTCGACCGTGATGCTGGCGGTGAGGTTGCCGACCTGTGGCCGCCCGACAAGTTCCAGCG
>SKNK01000122.1 GCA_007120565.1 Nitriliruptoraceae bacterium
GGCAAGGGGGTCAACGAGCTGACGACCTCCGAGGTCAACCCGATCCACGAGATCCACTTCGTCCCGAACACGTGGTCGCCGTCGACCCCGTGGAAGGACTGTCGCTGCGAGGTGCGCCGTGCCTGACGCCACCGATGTCCTGGGGAGCCTGCTCGCCGGAGGCGATCCGAACGAGGGACAGGCGGCGATGGTCGAGCGGACGTCGGCGATCGAGGCGCTGCCAGCTGCCTCGCGGGAGTGGGGCGAGATCGACGCCCGCTCCGACGCCCCTCGGTGGGGGATGCTGGTGGACACCGAGCGGTGCATCGGTTGCTGGTCCTGCGCGGTGATCTGCCGTTCGGAGAACGACGTCGCGCTCGGCATGTGGTGGAACCGGATCCTTACCGCCGGCGACGACCTCGACACCCCGAAGGTCGGGGAGCACGGCCAGTTGGAGATGGAGTGGATGCCGCTGGCCTGCCAGCACTGCTCCGATGCACCGTGCGAGAAGGTGTGCCCGACCGCGGCGACCTACACCAACGACGAGGGGATCGTCCTGGTCGACGCCGACAAGTGCATCGGCTGCCGCTACTGCATGGCGGCCTGCCCCTACGGCGTGCGCGTCTTCAACTGGGGCGAACCGGAGAAGGCCCCTGGCGTCGAGGAGGGCATGGTCCAGGCCCGTCCGGTCGGGACCGTCGAGAAGTGCTCGTTGTGCGTCCACCGGATCGGGGAGGGGCAGGAGCCATCCTGTGTCGTCTCGTGTCCCGCGCAGGCCCGCATCTTCGGCGACCTGAACGCGCCCGATAGTCGGATCAACCGTCTGCTGCACGATCGGGGCGGCGACCAGCTGTTGAAGGAGAAGGGGACCCAACCCAAGGTCCACTACCTGCCACCTCGCCGCCGGAGGTCGCTGTGACCACGCTCGCTCCTCCCGCCACGCCCACGTCGCCGCCAGCGGAGCGCCGCGGACCGCGGTACGCCTGGTACGCGACCCTGGCCGTCGGGCTCGGCATCGGGCTGTTCTCCTACGGCTACCAGCTCACCGGCGGCCTGGCGGTCACCGGCTTGACCAACACCGTCACCTGGGGGCTGTACATCGTCGTGTTCATGTTCCTCGTTGGCGTCTCGGCCGGTGGCCTGATCGTGGTGGCGGGCAGCGAGCTGGTCGGCAGCCACCGCATGGAGTCGCTCAACCGGCTGGCCGTGATCGTGTCCGGGACCGCGGTTGCGGCTGCTGCGGTGTCGATCATCCCCGACCTCGGCCGCCCGTTCATGGCCTGGCAGATGATGGTGTCGCCCCAGCTGATGTCCCCGCTGGTCTGGGACATGGCAGTGATCACCGTGTACCTGACGATCGCGGGCATCGACCTGTGGATCCTGACCCGCCCCAAGCCGATGCCACGCTCCCTGCGCATCATGGCGATGATCACCCTCCCGGTGGCGGTGTTGGTGCACTCGGTGACCGCTTGGATCTTCGGGTTCCTCATCGCTCGTCCCTTCTGGAACACCGCGATCCTGGCACCGCTGTTCATCTCCTCGGCGCTGGTGTCCGGTACCGCGCTGGTGCTGATCATCGCCTGGACGGTGCGGCGGGTGAGCTCGTGGGAACCGCCATCACACGTGTTCCAGGACCTGGCGAAGTTGCTGGCTTGGTTCGTCGCGGTGGACTTCTTCCTGCTCGTCGCGGAGTTGGTCACCGCCTTCACCTCGCAGACCGAGTACCACCTCGCGCCGTTGGAGATGTTGTTCAGCGGGAGGCAGGCGCCACTGTTCTGGGGTCAGCTCGGGTTCGGCGTGTTGCTGCCGTTCCTGGTCTACGCCATCCCGAAGCTCCGAGCGCGGACGGGACTGCTCGTCGCGGCGGCGGTGCTGTCGGTGCTGGGCGTGTTCGCGAAGCGCGTGAACATCCTCATGCCGGGGATGTACGAGCCCCAGATCAACCTGCCACCCGGCGCCTCCGGCGGTGTACCCGGCGGTGGGTTCGTGCTCGACCAGCTCTACGTTCCGACCTGGGTGGAGTACGGCGTGGTCATCGGCATCGGGGCGTTCGCCGCGACGCTGATCACGATCGGGGTGCGCCGTTGGGTGTTGCCGCAGGCCGCGGCGGAGGGGGCAGACGTGGAGGACGCCGGTGACGACGAGGCGGCCCGTACGCACTGATTCGGCTCGGCCAGCGACGTTGAGGCAGGGAGGGAGCGGACATGGCCGTTGCGGTGTGTGGGATCGTCGGGGACTCCGGCGCGGGCAAGACCCAGCTGGTGGTCCAACTGGTCCCGGTCCTCGCGGCCTACGGCCTTCGGGTCGGCTACGTGAAGCACGCGGCCCACGGGTTCGACCTCGATCGTCCCGAGAGCGACTCGTGGCGGGTGAACCAGGCCGGCGCGAGCGAGGTCGTGTTGTCGGGGCCCGCAGGGACGGTGAGGTTCGACGCGCGCGAGCCCGGTGTCGACCCCGACCTCCACGACATCGTGCCTTCGCAGGGAGGGTGTGACGTCATCCTCGTCGAAGGCTTCTCGGGGGGTGATCAGCCGAAGATCCGGGTGACCGGACCGCACGGTTCGCCACCACGGGACGTGGCACCACCGGTCCTGCTGGATCTCACCCGGCACGCCGAGCGGTGGGACGACGAGGATGTCCACCACGCTGCGGAGATCGTCTGCGGGCTCCTCGTTGACGGACCGGGACCGAGGGTGACGGTGGTCGCGGACGGTGTCGACGTGTCGGTCGCCGGGTTCGCGGCGCGAGCCGTCGCTGCAGGGGTGCTCGGCATCACCTCGGCGCTGCGGGGTGTCGACGCGCCGGTCACCTTGACCGTCACGGTGGAAGCGGCGCCCCGGTCGCCGTCGACCAACGGCAGCCGGCTCGGAACCGCCGTGCGCCGGGAGTGATGCTGCTGGTGGTGGCCGTACGGCACCCCGGTGGGTTCGCCGGATAGGTTCCGGACCGACGTCGATCCGGGAGCCGTGAGTGAGTTGGCCCGTGTGGGCGGTCGTGCTCGCGGCCGCGCCGGTGACGCTGCTGGCTGTCTTGGTGCTGCGGTCGACGCCGCTGACGCGTGCGGCGTGGCTCGCAGCCGGCGTCGGCGGGATGCTCGGCCTGACGGTGTACGGCCTGCACCTCGGCGAGCTGGGCGTCGCCGCCCTTCGTGGTGTCTGGACCGGCAC
>SKNK01000417.1 GCA_007120565.1 Nitriliruptoraceae bacterium
AACCCGCCGTCGGTCGACCAGACCATGTCGGACCGGAAGGGCCCGAGCACCTGGACCGGCTGGTAGGGCGTCGGGACGAACATGTTGGCGAGATCGAGCACCTCGATGTCGGCGAACACCGGCTCGGTCCGGCCGGCCGGCATCTCCGGGGGCAGCAGGTCCTCGGCCGAGTACAGCGACGAGGCCTCCGGTCGGTAGCTGCCCTCTCCTGGCGGGCCCAGTCGCCAGGTGAATCCGTCGAAGCTGTCCAGACCGGCCAGCCGCAGGTAGCTGCGTTGCGAGGTCTGCACCCGCAGCACGTCCCGCTCCTCGGGAAGCTGCAGGCGTTGGCTGATATCGACGATCGGTTGGTAGCCGCGAGGCTGCGAACCTCCGCCTCCCAACCCGTACCACCCGTCGCTGCCGTAGCCGGGGAGCAGGCCCGGCATCACCGAGGCGATGACGATCGCGGCGGCTCCGAGGGCGGCGCCGCTGCCGGCGACGCGCGGTCGCGGCAGTGACGACTCCGCGGTGACCAGCAGGACGAAGCCGGCGGCGACCAGGAACGGCACGGTGTGCAGCCGGAAGGTCGGGACGTTCATCGGAACGACCAGGGGCGCGGCCCACAGCACGGCCATCACGATCAGGGCGGCGCCGGGGCCCTCCCACCGGACCAGCAGTTCGTGGGCGACATGGGTCACGACCCAGAACCCGGCGATCAGGATGAGGGCGATGCCGGGGAGCAGGGGAGCGGGGGACGGGGTGACCTGCAGTTCGACCACGCCCTCGGATGCCGCCGTCAGCAAGGCCGAGATCAGGTCGGGGCCAGGCCAGCTCGGTTGGTCGGTCACGCCCGCCAACATCGGAACCAACAGCAGGAACCCCACGGCGGAGGAGACCGTGGCGGCGACGATCCCGCCTCGCACCGCGCGGACCAGCACCGCGATGGCCAGTGCCGCGAGTGCGGCGGTGAGTGCGGGCAGCCGCCACACCGTGCCCTCGAAGACCCGGTCGTACGCGGGGATCAGGCTGACCACCACGAGGGCGATCAACCCGGCCCGTACGGCATCCCGTGAGCTCATCGGATCACGCTCCAACCGCGCGACGTCGGGCGTGCAGGATCTCGTTCCACCGCTCGCCGAGCTCATCGCCGCGCCGCAGGGTCGTGACACGCCAACCCGCGGCACGGAGCCGGGCGGCCGCGGCAGCCGTCGTCGACCCGGACGAGTCATCGGCCGCGTGGCTCGCCGCTTCGACCAGGAGGGCGATGCGCGTCGATGCGCTGCGTCCCGCACGAACGAGGAGTTGCAGGTCGGCACCGTCCGGTGTCGTCACCACCGCGACCAGCGTGCTGCCGACGGCGGCTCCCGCGGTCAGGGGTGCAACGACGCTGCGCAGGTCGTCGTCACTGGCTTCGACCTCGGCGAGATGGTCGAGCCAGGCGTCCGCGGTGCGGACGGGCACCCCGGCGCCCGCGGCATGGTCGACGAGTGCGACGGCCTGACCCCGAGCGGCGAGGTGGCAGATCACGCTGGCGGCGGCGCTCACGGCGGTCTCGAGGCTCGCGGTCGGGCCCTGGCCACGGTGGCGGGCCTGGCGGCGATCGAGCAGGACCGTGGCGCGAGGATCCTGCGGGCTCTCCTCGCGTCGGACCATCAACTTGCCCCGGTGGGCGGTGGATGGCCAGTGGATCGTGCGGAGGGCATCGCCGCGGACGTAGTCGCGGACCTCGGCCACGTCCTCGCCTCCGGGGCGCGGGCGTGGCCGGCCCTCGCCGGTCCCACCCGAGATCCCGCTCAGCGGAAGCCCCTGGGCCAGAGGCACGATCTTGGGTCGCACCGTGACGGTTGCCGTGCCGGGAACGACCTTGGTCCGGGAGGTGATCCGGAACGGGTCGCTCAGCTCCGCGATGAGGGGACCGAGGGTGGAGATCCCCCGCTGCCCACCGTGCAGCCGGTAGCTCACCTCGTGTCGCTGGCCTCGACGCAGGACCGGGATGGTCTCCTCGGGGGGCGAAGCCAACGCCGCCGGAGCCTGCTCGGTGAGGCGGATCCGGGCGGTCCTCCGCGTGCCGCGGTTGATCACGGCGACCCGCGCCTCGGCGGTCCCCCCGAAGGGCAACTTGGCGGGCTGGATCAGGCGATCGGCGTGCAGGTCGGTCGAGGTGAGCCAGGTGCTGACGAAGGCGATGGCCACCAGCGCGATCAGGGCGACCGCCGCGATCTGCAGTTCTGGCGTGCCGAAGGTCTGGCTGCCGATCCACAGCGCGACCGCGGTGCCGAGCAGCCCGCTACCTCGAGGTGTCAGCATGGGCGGCCGTCTCAGTCGGTCGGGGAGGGGACACCGTCGAGGACGTCGGCGATCACGCCACCTGCCGTGTGTCCGGCGAGTTCCGAGTCCGGGTTCAGGATCAACCGGTGGGGCAGGACGTGGGGGGCGAGCAGCTTGACGTCGTCGGGGATGACGTAGTCGCGACCATCGACCGCGGCCTGAGCCCGGGCCGCACGGAGCAGGGCGAGCGACGCCCGGGGGGAGGCACCGAGCTCCACCTCGGGGTGGACACGGGTGGCACGGCAGAGCGCGATCACGTAGCGCTCCAGCGGCTCGGTGACCTGCACCTGCCGGATCCGGTCGATCGCCGCGGTCACGCTCGCGGCATCGCACACCGGATCGAGGTTGCCGAGGGGATCGCCACGACCGTGGGTACGCAGGATCTCGAGTTCGTCGTCCTGATGGGGGTAGCCGATCGAGATGCGCATCATGAAGCGGTCGCGTTGGGCTTCGGGAAGCGGGTAGGTCCCTTCGAGTTCGATCGGGTTCTGGGTCGCGATGACCATGAAGGGCCGTGCGAGCTCGTGGGTGGTGCCGTCGATGGTGACGGTGCGTTCCTCCATCGCTTCGAGCAGCGCCGACTGGGTCTTCGGGCCGGCTCGGTTGATCTCGTCACCGAGGACGATGTTGGCGAAGACCGCACCCGGGCGGAAGGTGAAGCTGCCGGAGTCGGGCGAGTAGACCGTGATGCCCGTGACATCGGAGGGCAACAGGTCCGGGGTGAACTGGACCCGCGACACCGTGCAGTCGATGGACTTGGCCAGGGCGCGGGCCAACAGCGTCTTGCCGACCCCGGGGACGTCCTCGACCAACAGGTGGCCCTCGGCCAGCA
>SKNK01000272.1 GCA_007120565.1 Nitriliruptoraceae bacterium
CCGATGAGTAGGAGGCCCAAGGCGTAAGGACGTCGAGGTGGCTCAGGCACCGCAGGGCGTGGGGGTTCTGGTGAACCCCCAGGCACGCGGGTGTCGGACGCTGGTGCGGCTGGAGAACTCATCGCTGTTCCCTTCTCGCGAGGATGGCGACACCGATCATGATAAGGAGGACCGGCCCGAGGTACCGCCACGACAGGAAGGGAAACAGCCGGTCGAGCAACAACACCCCACCGACGCCGATCAGGACGAGTCCGAACACCGTGGCGCTGGTGCGCTCGCTTCCTACGCGGACCGGCCGCGGATCCTGACCCGGCGCCGACGGATCTTCCTCCGGGATGACGATCCAGGCGATCAGGTACGCCAGCAGACCCGTCCCGGCCAACAGGACGAAGACCACGGTGGCGACCCGAACCAGGACAGGGTCGACGCCGAAGTAACGACCGACACCGCCACACACACCAGCGATGACCCGGTCATCGCGCGGGCGCGTCAGCCGAGCTGGCGTTCCCACCGGTGACGGATCGGTGACCACGGGATCCATGGCGACTCCTTGCCGAGGAGAGGACCACCTCGGCGCAGCACGACGGTGGCCCCGATGTACCGAGTCTCCCCGCCACGCGAGGGCCCCGGAAGGGCCAGAGGGCCTGTTTCGTCGCTACGAGAGCTAGTTCGGCGTGGCGGCCGACGTCTTCACCGCCTCCCGGATCTGCGCCTCCAACTCGTCGAACGTGAACGGCTTCGCGAGATAGGACGACACTTCGGCGGCTGACAGCCCGGCAGCCTCGACGTAGCCGGAGCAAAGGACCACCGGGAGGTCCGGTCGATGTTCGCGCAGCAGCCCGATGAGTTCCGCGCCGCTCATGCCCGGCATCGACATGTCGGTCACCACCACATCGATCGAGGGGACCTCCTGGAAGAGTTCGAGCGCGGCGGTCCCGTCGGTGGCGCTGTGGACCACGTAGCCGCGACGCGTGAGCGCCTGGGCCGTGACGGTGCGCAGGATCTCCTCGTCGTCCACGAAGAGCACCGTCAACGTCGCTGGTTCGAGGTCACCCGGGAGGTCGCTGAGCGGCCCGGCTTCTGCCTTGGGTGCGACGATCGGTAGCAGTATGTGGAAGGTCGCACCCTGCCCTGGCCTCGAGGCCACCTGAACGTCGCCATCCAGTGAGGTCACGATCGCGTGCACGCTCGCTAGTCCGAGGCCGTTGCCCTCGGATTGATCCTTCGTGGTGAAGTACGGGTCGAAGATGTTGTCGAGATCGCCCGAAGGGATCCCGTGCCCCGTATCGGTGACAACGAACTCGATGTGGTCGCGCCCCGTGTCGAGCTGAGGGTGATCCTCGGGTGCGAGTCGGTCCGAGCGCACGATCCGAGTGGCGAAGGACAGCGTCGCGGCTGGATCGTTGCCCATGGCATGGACCGCGTTGGTAGCGAGGTTGGTCACGACCTGGTCGAAGTCCGATGCACGCGCGAGGATCGTCGCATCCGCCTGAAGGTCGGTCTCGATCCGGACGTTGGCGGGCAACGCCGCGCGGAGCAGTGCTAGCGAACCTTCGAGCAGTTCCGCGACCGACACGGGCCGTGCCCCCAGCTCGCTACGGCGCCCGAACACCATCATCTGCCTGACGACGTCCCGCGCCCGCTCGCAGGCACGAACGATCAACCGCATCCCGTGTTGGACCTGTGTGTCATCGCTGCGCGCTTCGGTCATCTCGGCAACCGCCAGGATCGATGCGAGCACGTTGTTGAAGTCGTGCGCCGTGCCCGATGCCAGCGTCCCGAGTGCTTCGAGCTTCTCGGACCTGCGAAGTCGCGCCTCCATCCGACGCTCGTTCGTGACGTCGCGGAGGACGGCGACGGTTCCTGCCACCTCGCCCTCAGGGGTGATCACCGAGGCCAGTTGGGCATCGAACTCCAGCTCGCTCGCGCTGTTCGTCCGGATCGGCAGGGTCCCGGACCAGGTCTCGGTCTCCCGGAGCGCGGCCACGATCTGCTCGCGCTGGCCACGGTCCGGCCAGAGGTCGACGAGCTTGTCGACGCGTGGTCCGGCTCGGGTCTGCGAGACCAGCCGTTCGTACGCCTGGTTGGTGTAGACGATCGACCCCTCCTCGTCGCCGATCAGGATCACGTCACGTGCCTGTGCGACGGCGATCGCCAGCCGTTGCACGGCCCTCTCGGCGCGCGCCCGCTCCTCGACCTCCCGTTCGAGTTCGCGGTTGGCCTCGACGAGTTCTGCACGCTGCCGCTCGAGCGAGACAGAGATCGCATGCTCGTCGCGCAGCGAACGATGGAGCCGTTCGAGCAACACCGCGCAGAACACCGCCATCACGGTGTTGACGAACAGGAAGTTGAGGATCACCAGCCCCCACTCGAGAGGTTCGGGAAGGCCGCCGATGTACACCGTCGTGTCGAAGACCTCGATCATCCCCGCGGCGATGAGGGTCACGGCGTTCAGGGCCAAGGCGGCTATAGCCGGCCGCAGCCCGAGGAGCACCGCCGCGAACACGGGGACCGCCAGCAGGTACAGCTGGGCGACGATACCGATCGACAGCAACAGGAAGACGCCCAGCAGGTAGGTCAACGTGAGCAGGGCGATCGCGCGTGTGCGGTACCGCAAGCCCGAGTGGAAGGTGATGAACGCCAGCAGCGCGAGGGCCGCGACGTCGACGATCGCGATCAGCGGCTCGTCGACCGCCACCGCGAACGCGATGCTCGGAACCCCGACCAGGATCCCGAGCACCAGGACGATGCGCAACGTCGTCGCCAGCAGTTTCTCACGCCAGGCGTCCAGGCCAACGGGATCCGGGCCGTCCCGATCGTCCACGTCGAAGATCCATCCGCCAGCGAAGCGTCGTCGGAGCACACCGAAGGAGGATGCCACCTACGAGACCCCCTGGGAAGCGGACCCCTGGGTGCGGCCGCCCACGATCTAGTCCTTGGGCGGCGTATCCCAGTCGTGGACGTCCTTGCCAGCTTCGCGGGAGAGGATGTCGAGGGCAGCGACCGCGCCTGCCCCTGCAGAGATGATGGCCTGGCTGCGATCAGGGCGAACGACCCGCCCGACCGCGTACAGCCGATCCACCTCGGTGCGCTGCTCGGCGTCGACCGGGACCCGGCCA
>SKNK01000278.1 GCA_007120565.1 Nitriliruptoraceae bacterium
CCCCCGACCAGTACCGGCACGCGATCCTGTGCGAGCGGCCTCCTCGGGACTTCGCGTTCACCCTGGCCCGACACTGGGCCTTCGAACGGTTCGATGCGGTCCGTCTGGATGCCCTGGCCGACTCCACCGATCCGGACGTCGCGGCGGTGGCCACCAAGTTGCTGCACGAGGCGCGCTACCACCTCGAACACGCCGACCACTGGTTCGCACGGCTGAGCCGAGGTGGTGAGGCCCCTCACGAGAGGTTCGGTGGCGCTCTTGCGGCGGTACTCCCCGAAGCCCTCGGGCTGTTCGAACCCGTCGACGGCGAGGATGCGGCGATCGAGGACGGGCTGTTCCCCGTCGGCCACCTCGGGTTGCGTGCGCGCTGGCTGGAGGTCGTGGCACCGCTGCTCTCCGAAGCCGGCTACGACGAGGTGGTGCCGGACGCCGACAGCGCGACCCCCGCTGACGCATCCGGTGGCCGGCGGGGCGAGCACTCCCCGGACTTCCTCGACGACGTGTGGCCGGAGATGACACGGCTGTACCGCGAGCACCCCGGCGCGAGGTGGTGACGCCCATGCCCCCTGCGACGCCCTCGACCACGCTCGACGTCCCGGCGGTGCGCCGGGCGGTGAACTCGGTCCCCGATCCGGAACTGCCCCCGGTCACGATCGGGATGTTGGGCATGGTCCACCACCTCGACGTCTCTGGAGATGGTGCGGTGACCGTCGACCTGCTGCCGACCTTCTCCGGCTGTCCCGCCACGGACATGATCGGCCAGGACGTCGAGGCCGCGGTACGCGAGGTTCCCGGCGTGACCTCGGTGACGGTCCGGTTCCGCCACGACCCGCCGTGGACCGCGGACCGGATCGACGACGAGGGCCGAGAGGCGCTGCGCCGGTTCGGGATCTCGCCTCCGGGTGGGACGCTCGTCGGCGCGCAGCGGCCCGAGGGACGCCCAACGCTGCCGCTGGCGATGACCGAAACGAGCGATCCGCGCCCCTGCCCCTACTGCGCCTCCGACGACACGGTCCGCGACGCGCCCTTCGGGCCGACCCCTTGCCGCGACGTGCGCTTCTGCCGGGCCTGCGACCAACCCTTCGAGGCCTTCAAGTCCTAGGTCGGTCACCCGGCAACCTGGCGCCGGAGCACACCGTCAGGCAGCGGCCGCGTCCTTCTCGGCCATGACGGCGAGGTTGCGCAGGGATCGACCGAAGATGCGGCGCAGGATCGGCAGCACCAGGGTGGACGCACCCCACTCGCCGACCCGCCCGAGCGGGGGAACGACGTCCTCCCACCAGGTCACCCACGTGGCCCCGTCACCATCGGGCTCGAGCTCGAAGGCCGCGGTGCCGGTGATGATCCTGCCGAGGTGGGTCACCTCGAGGTAGCGCGGCTCCTCCCACCCGGTGACACGCATGACGTCCTGCACGGTCACGCCAAGCAGGTTGGTCGGGCAGCGCAACGTCACGCCGGGCCCTTCGCGCTGGGGCGTCAGGACCTCGACCGCCTTTGCGTCGAGCATCCAGTCGGGCTGCCGTTCCCAGGTGGTCAGCACATCCCAGACGACCTGGCGGGGCGCAGCAACGTGTTGCACGATCTCTAGGCGCATGACCACCTCCTCCTTCGGTGTTCGGCGCGGCCGGGGGACACGGACGGCCCGACGACATCGGTGTCCGACCAGCGTACGACCTGCTTCCACCCCTCCTCGATCCCGTCCTGCCCGGGTTCCCGGCGCCGCCGTCGCCACCCCGCCACCGACCGGAGCATCCCGACCCGTCAGCTAGGCTCGGGCCCGAACGGGCCCCTCCGCCGCCGCGGAGGTGCGGCCCTCCGCGGCGCCACCACCGCCGCACCACCCAACTTCAGAAGGGACCTACGTGTTCGCCGATATCGATGGCAACGCTCTGCACTACGTCAGCTACGGCGAGGGGCCACCGGTCGTCTACATCCATGGCCTCGGTGGCACCAACAACGTCTGGTACGGCGTCATGCAGGCGATGCAGCAACACCACCACGGCATCGCCCTCGACCTGCGCGGCCACGGTCGCAGCCAAGGTCGCGGCAAGTTCTCCATCGAGGGCTGGTCCAAGGACGTACAGAAGCTGATCCGCCACCTCGAGTTGCCCGCGGTCACCCTCGTCGGCCACTCCATGGGATCGCTCATCGCCCAGCACCTCGCCCAGACCTCTCCCGACACCGTCGACCAGTTGGTGCTCGTCGGGGGGATCTCCTACTTCCAACCGCCAACCGCCGACGCCTACCGCGAACGCGCCGACCTGGTCGAGAAGGAGGGCATGGACGTCCTGGTCGACACCTGGCTCGACGGTGCGGTGTCACCCCAGACCCACGCCACCCAGGCCGGTGGTGTCGGTCTGCTCCGCGAGATGTTCCTGCGCAACGACCCGATCAGCTACGCGAAGTCCTGCCGGGCACTGTCCAAGGCCCCCCACATCCGCCGCGACGAGATCGGCCAGCCGACGCTGATGGTGACCGGCGCGCATGACCGTTCGACGCCGCTCGCCATGGCCGAGGAGCTCAAGTCGTCGATCCCGGTGAGCCGCGTGAAGGTCCTGCCGAGCGTCGGCCACTGGTGCACCGTCGAGGACCCCGGTGCGGTCGCGGCCACGATCCTCGAGTTCCTGACCTGAGCGGAGCGCACGTGCCCGACGACCGGTCGCCCTCGGGAGGCACCGAGGACATGCCCGCGATGGCTCCCGTCGGTCCGACGACGTCGCGCGAACGGCTGCCCACCCCGATGCTCGCACCCGGCGAGGAGGCGGTCGCCGGGGGGCCGGTGCTCGAGCTACCTCGACGTCGCCTCGACCTGAGCCGACGCGTCGGGATCATGGGCATCGTCAACCGCACGCCCGACTCCTTCTACGACCGGGGCGCGACGTTCGCGTTGGATGCGGCACTGAACCTGGCCCGAGGCCTGGTGGCCGAGGGTGCCGACATCATCGACGTCGGCGGTGTGAAGGGCGGTCCCGGAGACGACGTCACGGTCGAGGAGGAGATCGAACGGACCGTCCCGTTCATCGAGGCGCTCCGCACCTTCGAACCCGACGTGCTCATCTCGGTGGACACCTACCGCGCCCGGGTCGCCGACGCGGCGATGGCCGCCGGC
>SKNK01000497.1 GCA_007120565.1 Nitriliruptoraceae bacterium
CCGAGATCGGCCGTGAGGGGTGCATGTCGGTGCCGGACTACACCTGCGACGTTCGTCGCGCGACCCACGTGGTGGTCAGCGGGTCCACACCCGAGGGACAGAAGCGGGTGATCGAAGCTGAAGGATTCGAGGCCCGCGCGCTACAGCACGAGCTCGACCACCTCGATGGCTTGCTCATCCTGGACCGGGTCGCGTCACGACGGACCGACGTGTTCGCCCGTAAGCGCTACGCCCAGAAGGGCAAGCACCTCAAGTAGCCCGTCGCCGCCGGCCGACCCGCGCCGTCGGCCGTCGGCGTATCGCCCCTGGCCGTCGCCGTGCCGACAGCCGTCAGCGTGACCCGACCTCACGCGGGAAGGCGACCAACGGGGTCGGAGGGAGGCTGCTGCGCACCCGTCCGACCCCACTGCCCCGGCGAGCCCACCCCAACCGAGCAACGGGGTCACGCAGACGCACGGCTGCACCCCTTCAACCCCACTGCCGGACCCGATGGCCAGGGCCCGGCGCGGCCGGAGAGTCAGGCCGGCGCGACCAACCGCTCGCCACGCAGCGGGCACGGATGCTCGATGCCGATGCCCCGACGGCGCTGCGAATCGATCGCAGCATCGACCGCAGCCAAGACGTGCCCCCGATCGAGGTGCCAGTCTCTCCAGTCGACCGGGACCGGCACCCAGTCCGTACCCGCGAACGCGGCGATCCTCCGGCGGTCTCTGCGGCGATGCTCGCGAAGGCGATGGAAGGCATCACCTTCGGGCTCGACCGCGACCTTCCAGAGCGGCAGGGGGACATCGACCACCAGCCCGATGCCATCGGCTGTATCGATGCGGTGCACGCTGCGGTCGGGCCGGTAACCGAGGGCTCCGAGTTCGGCCGCGACCTCGTCTTGGAACACCGACTCGATCAGCAGGGGCTCGAGCCGTTCACACATCCGACGCAGGTTGCCTGCCCCCGGAACTGGTCCGATGCCGTCGAGACGCTCGAGGATCGATCTCGGATCGGCGAGCTCGCGATGGACCACATCGATCAGGCGTCCCCAGAGCTCATGCACCGGGAGGCCGGTGCAGGTGAGCAGCATGGTTGCTGGCGCGAGAGTGGGAACCTTGTCGACCTCCAGCAGATCGGACGCGACCAGCCATCGCGCCCGTCGGTGATCGACGGGCCCATCCCGGAGGACCCTCACACCGTGGCTGGCGACAACCGAGGTTCGGGACGGCGGTCGGTCGCGGATCCCGTGGAGCCAGGCGGCCGTCTCGCCGCTGGCTGCGACCAACTGTGTGGACGCACCCGCCGCAACGAGCACATCCCGCTGCACGCACCGGCGAGCGTCAGGGTGGATCCTCACCCGAGGCGCAGGGGCCTGCCATCCCTCGCGAGTCGTGCGCCGATAGAAGCGGGAAGGCGTGATGCCGTGCGTCCCCGCGAGCGCAAGGTCAGCGACGCCGTGGCGAGCAAGCACGGCGGCGACGAACATGGGCCAGGGATCCATCCCGGCATCGTGCCACCGTTGTGGACCTGCGTTCCTCCTGATCGCGGGCTGTGGATGACCATCGGGCGCAGCCTGCCTCCAGACGACGCCACGTTTCCAGCGAGACCTGACCACCAGATCTGATCCCGGCCACCAGACCCGATCCCGAGCCACAGGAACCGAGCAACGGGGTCAGACAGCCGCAGCGCCGCGCCCCTCCAACCCCACTGCCCCGGCGGGCCCATCCCAACCATCCAACGGGGTCAGACAGCCGCCGCGTCGCGCCCCTCTAACCCCACCGACCTCGCCAACCGGGGCCGGGGCCCACCGGGACCGGCGCCCGGCCCCGCGGGCGCCCGCGTTGGGCCGGAGCAGCGCCCCTCCTACACTCCGGTGAGCGCCGCGCCGGTCGGGCGATGGGGCGACCAGGGAGGTAGCTGTGGAGGCCGAGACGCTGCTGACGATCTTCCGGATCGTGGCCGGGATGGCGGTTATCCTGTTCTTCGGTGCGTGGGCCGTGCGCCGAGCCAGGTTCCTGATCCGCCTGGTCCTCGCCGCCCAGCCCAACCCGAAGCGCAACATCCGCGCCGCCTTCAAGGCCAACCTGCGTCACGCGCTGGTCAACATCTTCGGCAACAAGAAGCTCTTGCGCTGGTCGCTGGTCGGCGTGGCCCACTTCTGGGTCATGTGGGCCTTCTTCATCCTGCAGACCACCCTCATCGAAGCCGCCGGCGAGATGTTCGTCGGCCCCTCCTTCCAGCTTCCCTTCCTGAACGCGATCGAGGTGGCCGGCGTCACCGCCTACGACGTACTGGGCTTCTTCCAGGATTCGCTCGGCCTGCTGTCCATGACCGGGATCCTGATCTTCGCAGGCATCCGCCTGTCCCAGGACCCTCGCACCAAGGGCCGCGAGTCCCGCTTCGCCGGGTCCAACCTCAACCAGGGCTGGTGGGTGCTGCTCGCCGAGACGCTGGTGGTCTGGACGATCTGGACCGCGCACGGTGTCCGCGCTGCCGAGGGCTACGCCCCCACCGAGGCCGCGTTCGTCTCCGTCGCCTTCGGCCGGGTGTTCGAAGGGCTCGACCCACTGTTCCTCGAGTGGATCGGCGCGATCAACCTCGTCGCGCACTTCGCGATCGTCGGCGGCTTCCTCGTCTTCACCCTGCACAGCAAGCACCTGCACATCGTGACCATCCCCTTCCAGGAACTGACGCGCGACCCCGACAAGGACAAGGCGCTCGGCGCCCTCCACGCCGACAAGATCGACATGGAGGCGATGGACGAGGACACGATCCTCGGCGTCGGCCAGGTCGAACAGTTCACCTTCGACCGGTTCCTGGACTTCCAGACCTGCACGGAGTGCGGCCGCTGCCAGTCGCAGTGCCCCGCCTGGAACACCGGCAAACCGCTGTCCCCCAAGATGCTGATCCAGGACCTGCGCGACCACATGTACGCCAAGGGCCCGTTCCTGCTCGGCGAGGTACCCGAAGCCGAGGCCGGCGATGTCATCAACATCCCGCTGGTCGGTGACAAGCCCGGCGAGGCCGCCGTCATCGACTACGACGTCCTGTGGTCCTGCACCATGTGCGGCGCCTGCGTCGAGGAGTGCCCGGTCGACATCCAGCACGTCGACA
>SKNK01000279.1 GCA_007120565.1 Nitriliruptoraceae bacterium
TCCAGGTTGGACAACGGCTCATCCATCAAGAACGCCTGCGGCGAACGCACGATCGCCCGACCCATCGCCACACGCTGCCGCTGACCACCCGACAAGGCCTTGGGCTTGCGGTGCAGGTAGTCGGTCAACCCCAGGATCTCCGCCGCCTCGTTCACCCGCCGCTGGATCTCCGACTTGTCGATCTTCGCCAGCTTCAGCGCGAACCCCATGTTGTCCGCCACCGACATGTGGGGGTACAGCGCGTAGCTCTGGAACACCATCGCGATGTCGCGTTCCTTCGGCGACAGATCGTTGACGATCCGCTCACCGATCCGCAACTGCCCCGAGGTGATCTCCTCCAACCCCGCAACCATGCGCAGCGCCGTGGACTTCCCACACCCCGACGGTCCAACCAGGATCACGAACTCGCCGTCCGCAACCGACAGATCCAGATCGAAGATCGCTTGCGTCCCATCCGGGTAGACCTTGTTCAAGCCCTCCAACACCACTTCCGCCATCACACGCTCCCTCGCGCTCGTTCGATCTGGTTCGGGCACGCTGAGCTACAGCGACCCGCTGTTACCTACAAGATAGTCATGTAAGCGCTCTCCTGGTAGGGAAGGTTGGCACCGGAGACCGGATCCTTCCCGCCCTAACTACCTCGACGTCCACGGATCCTCAGCCTTCGAGCAGTTCATCGAAGGCGGCGAGGAACCGATCAACGTTTGCGTGGGTCGCCCCCTCGCCCATCAGGCCAACCCGCCACGCTCGGCCCGCGAAGTCCCCCAGACCACCGCCGACCTCGATCCCGTACTCCTCGAGCAGTCGCTTGCGCAGAGGTGCTTCGTCGACCCCACCCGGCAGCGCGAAGGCGGTCAACTGGGGCAGGCGGTGGCCCTTCTGGGAGAGCAGTTCGGCATCACGATCCTCGAGGTGCTCCTGGAAGAGCCTGCCGACCTCGCCGTGACGGGCGATGCGGGTCTCGAGGCCTTCCTCGAGGACCAGGCGCAGCCCCTCATGCAGACCGATGACCGAACTGATGGGTGCCGTGTGGTGGTAGACGCGCTCTCCGCCCCAGTATCGCCGCAGGGCACTGACATCGAGGTACCAGGATCGCACCGTGCTACTGCGCCGGTCGATCGCGGCCTCAGCTCGCGGAGAGAAGCTGATCGGCGAGAGTCCAGGGGGCACCGACAAGCACTTCTGGGTCCCGCTGTAGACGACGTCGATCCCCCAGCGATCCATCTCGAGCGGCACGCCTCCCAGACTGGTGACGGCATCGACGAGCAGCAGCGTGTCGCTGTCGCGGAGGAGGTCACCGACCTCCTCGAGCGGCTGGTGCGCCCCGGTCGAGGTCTCGGCGTGGACGAGGGCGACGAGCTTGGCTCCGGGGTGTGCCTTGACGGCCGACGCAACCCGCTCCGGGGGCACGATCCGACCCCAAGGTTCCTCCAGGGCGACCACGTCCGCGCCAGCGCGCTGTGCGGTATCGGCGATGCGCCCGCCGAACACCCCGTTCACCCCCACGATGACCGTGTCGCCAGGCTCGACGAGGTTCACGACCGCGGTCTCCATCCCGGCCGACCCCGTCCCGGAAACCGCGTAGGTCAGTTGGTTGTCGGTCCGCAGCACGGCGCGGAGCATGTCCGCCACCTGGTCGGCGATCTCGAGGAACCACGGATCGAGGTGGCCGACCATCGGACGTGCCTGCGCCTCCATCACCCGGGGGTGTACCGGTGACGGCCCCGGCCCGAGCAGCAAGCGTTCGGGCGGCGAGGCAACGGCAGCGGGCTCCATGACAGCTCCTGGATCGGGTCGCCGCAACGCTACCGCCAACGACCCGGCCCGCGCCCCGCACTGGGCGACAAACCCGTCCCCCGACGCCACCGATCCCACCCAGTACCACGACCGCCGGGGGTCACGTCTGGTCGCGCCGCGCGGCAGACCTCCGACATCCACAGGTCGGAACACGGGGGTCGTGAGTGGCATGGCCCGCAGCAGGCTGCAGGCGATGGATCTCCGTGCCCTTGACCGTCTCGCTGCACCCCATGCCGGGGTCGTCAGCCGTCCCAAGCTGCTCGCAGCAGGGTGGACCGAGAGTCAGGTCGTGCACGCTGTTCGGGCCGGGGCGCTGTTCCGTATCTACCCAGGGGTCTACCGCGTGGCCGGAGCCCAGTGGAGCCGGCGCGCAGCACAGCACGCCGCCCGGTTCGCTGCGGGCGAGGATGCCCACGTCGCCCGGTGGTCCGCTGCCGAACTTCACGGCGTCGTCGAGCCCCGCAACGGCCCGGTGGACGTCGTGGTCCCCCACCCGCGCAGCTACCGCGGTGACGCGGACCGACTGCTCCGCGTGTCCCGGACGCGGAGCCTGCCTGAGCAAGACCGTGACCGCCGCTTCGGGCTCCCGGTCACAGCGCCAGCGCGCACGCTGCTCGACCTCGCTGCGACGGTCTCGGTCGGTCGGCTCAGCGAGCACGTCGCCACAACGGTGCGTGTAGGAGCCTGCGACCGGGACGACCTCAACGAGATCCTCGATCGGCGCCGCAACTCGCCCGGCCGCGGCCGCCTGCGCCAGACGGTCCGCCTCCTGGGAGACGATGGCGCCGATGTGCGTTCTCCGGTACCCGCTGTCCCCACCACTGGCGGTGCACCCAACCTCGCCACCGCCGGTGGGACGCCAGCGTCCGCCTCGCCCGCTGATGGGACGCCCGTAGCCGTCACACCCGGCGGGTCATGACCCTGGCGGTGACGGTCAGACCGAGGACACTCCAGATCGCGAGAACGACGAAGGGCAGGAGGGGGACCCCGCCGGCGGGAACGTCGACCGTCTCACGGATCGCCTGAGCCATGTACTGGAAGGGCAGCCACGCGTGCACGGCAGCGGACCAGTCGGGCAGTCGGTCTGCGGGATAATTCACGGGCGCGAACATCAGCGCGACGATCAGCACCAGGTTGGTGAACACCCCCACGAGCACCGGCTTGGTCGCGTAGGCGATGCCGTACCCGATGGCGGCGGAACTGGCGCTGACGAGGACGACCGCCAGCACGAGCATGGGGTCGACCGCCAGGGCGAGGTCGAACCGCCACATGGCGATCATCA
>SKNK01000332.1 GCA_007120565.1 Nitriliruptoraceae bacterium
ACTACGAGGCATAGTCGGCGTCGAGCCGACGCAGCACCGGCATCCAGGGGTTGCCCCGGACGTCGTCGTGCGACGCAGCGATCCCCACGCAGTACTTGCTCACACGGTCCGGACGCAGACCGAACTCCATGAAGGAACGGGCCGCGTTGCCCGCCCGCGACGGCGACTTCGTCTCGACGACGGCGTGTCCCTTTCCGAGCTGCACCGCCCGGCCGTTCGCGCTCACCTGCAGGCCGAGGTCGATCGTGACACGTTCGTGTGCCTCGACGTCGACGAGGGTGATCCGCTCGAAGCGACTCTCGGCGATCGGGGCGAGCTCACCGGGGAGTTCCTGGTTGTACTCCCGCTCGAGCACTCCGGCGATGAACCGCTCGGCCTCGTCGCCGAGCTCAGACGGCGTCGGGCCGGGGTGTTCGATGCGATGTTTGATCGTCTGGCCACGCAACCCCTTGCACTTGACCTCGAGCATCGCCGCCGCCGGATCCCCGTAGTGGCGGGTGCGCAGCTTGAAGCGTCGACGTCGACGCTGGAGGTGGTCGCGGTAGGTCCGCAGGTCGGGGGTGTCGAAGTAGATGCTCGTGTAGGCCGTGCTCCGCCGACCGTCGACCTCCAGGACCCGAACGGGACCGAGTGCTTCGAGCAGCCGGGGAAGCAACGCGATCCCGACGACGAACTTGCGGTCGTAGCGCTGCTGGAGATCCGCGAGCTGCTGCAACTGCTCGAGGTCGACCGTCGGCAGTGCACCGACGTCCAACGCGGCCTCGACCTGCTGGCTGCGATCCCGGTCGTCGGTCCGGCCGTCATCTGGAGCAGACCGGGTGTCGGTGCGTGACATGGCGGGCATACGGCTCACCCACGCACCTCCTTGGCATCCGCTCGCGCCATCGTGTTGCCCTGGGAGCGTACGTCGATGCGCATCGTCTCGCGTACGTAGTCGACCTCTTGCACGATCATGTGGCCGACCTTCGTTCCGAGCCGCGCTTCGAGCTCCGCGCGGAGCTCGTCGGGGTCGGTGCGGACGACGTCCAACTCGACCCGGAACCGCCGGTAGTGATGGTGCGGCAGCAGGGCCGGATGATCGGCGATGTACATCGCCCCGACCAGCAGGATCGTGAACATGACCTTGACCTCGAGCTGCAGTCCCGGAAGCCCGTTCAGCAGGCCAAGCACCAGCGAGATCATCGTGTAGCCGATCTCGCCCTGGGTCGCCTCGTCGGACCGCAGTCGAACGATCGACAGCACGGCGAACAGCCCGAACCCCACCCCGACGTTCAGAGGACTCGACGAGCCGAGCGCTGCCGCGACCGCGAACAGGCTCACGTTGAAGGCGAGGTAGCCGAGTACGAGGTCACGTCGACGGTGCCGTCGGAAGTAGATGCCGAACACCAGCACGATGACAGCGACGAGGTTCAACGCCAAGCTCATCAGGAGCTCAGGTATCAACAACTCGCCCACAAGCAACCCTTCGTTACCGACGTCTGAACCGAACGGGCAGAGCGATCTCGGCCCGTGGCGTCAGCGCCGGAGTCAACGCCCATCCTCCGGCCGCATCCGGACATGGTATGGCGTCCATCGATGCGTCGATAGTTCACCCTACACCCGGCCCGTCGCCGCGCGGTCACAGCACGGCAACCTCGCCGTTACCTCGGTAGGTCGGGAACAGAGGCTGGCGAGGTCACGATCGACGCCCGGACCTCCTGCGCCGCACGTCGAGCATCCGGCCGACCCGCATCGGCACGGGCGAGGTGCACGGCCCAGAGCAGGGCTGGGGGAGCCTCACGGGCCGCGGCGTCGAGCAGCCGTGGGTCCGCCCGGACCGCGCCCCCGAAGAGCAGACCCTTGGCCGCGTGAAAGGTGCTGCCAGCGGCGTGGTCCGGCGGGAACCAGGGTGCCTCGAAGCCGTCGTCCCACACCGGGAGCCCTTCACGCGGCGGAGGGTCATCGCGGAGCCACGCGACCTCCACCGACACCCAGCACAGGCGCAGTCGTTGACGAGCAGCCCGTGGGCCGTCGGGCAGGTGCGCGACCGCGGCCCGGGCAGCCCGCAACCTCGATGTCGCTGTCGTGACGTCACCGATCCCGACCGCGTCGGCGGCGAGCGAGATCCGGAGCATCGCCGCGTCGACCGGGTCGTCTGCCCGGGTCAGCGCCTCGCCTTCGATCGCCTCGGCCTCGCGATGCTGCCCGAGCTCACGCAGGAGCCGGCCCCGCTCGGCCCCGATCCAGGGTTGCAGCTCGGGCTGGCGGACCTGGTCGAAGTAGGCCCAGGCGTGGTCGCCACGGCCGAGCCGTCCCCAGACGACGCCGATCCACACCTCACGTGCTGCCTCGTGGCGCAGTTGCCCGTCGAGGTCCACGTCCGGAGGCAGCAACGCCTTCAGCGCTGCGGCAGGCGGCATCGGCAGTGAGCTCACGACGCCAGGGTACGTACGGGGAGGCCGACGCCGACGGGATCACCTGCGAAGGTGGGTCGCGGTCGGCCACGACGCGCCCAGGTGCTTGTGCGACTGCGCGGAGATGACCTCGCGCACCTGCTCGACGAACCGGGCCCATCCTTCGTGCAGCACCGTCCACGTCGCGTGGAGGACACGCCAGTCCTCATCCAGTGACGCGATCACGTTGACACGTGCGGCATCACGGTCCAGGTCCGCGCGGTGCCCGTGGAAGCCGAGCGAGTTGAGCTCGATGCCGAAACGGATCGCCAGGATGCCCAGATCGAGGTGGATCCCCCACGGCCCCGGCAGCGGCACCTGACCGCGATCCAGCGCGATCCCCTCCCCAGCGAGACGCTCACGGATCTCCAACTCGAAGGGTGAGTCCGTCCGGCCCGCACCCAACAGGTCGGCAGCCACCTGCCGGAGCCGCGGCCGGCCCGGGAACGTGGGATGCGCCCGGAGGAAGTCGGGCAGGTCGTCCAGCTCTACCAACCCCGCCTTGGCGAGATCGATGGTCGCACGACGCAAGGCCTCGCGCGAACGCACCGCCGCCAGGTCCCGCAGCAGCGCCGGACCGACGACCACCGGCACGCCATCCCGCTCCCCCACGTCTGCCGGTGTGATCAGCCGCG
>SKNK01000411.1 GCA_007120565.1 Nitriliruptoraceae bacterium
CGAGAGCAGGCGATGCCACTGGAGCCCGTCACGATCGATGGGTGGCCCGACCCGACGCCCGGCGACCACGGGGTCGTCCTGGCCCGTGTCATGGGCGGAGGCGGCGAGCCCGACGACGCTCCGGTGATCACGATCCCGGACTGGCACGACCCGGTCGCGCTGCCCGCTCCGCTCCACCCCTCCGGCGATCTCCAGGGCGGGCCGGTCACGATCCAGATCGGCCAGTTCGACGACGAGGTGGCGGACGAACGCTGGTGCGACGAGGTGCACCACCTCGAGGTTGCGCCCCTGCCGGCCGCGGGGTCGGAGCAGGGCTTGGCTGCACAGGTGCACCACCTCGATGAGTTGGTCGAGGTGATCCTGGAGGAACACGGCACCGACCCGCACACGCTTGCGACCCGCGATCGCGACGAGGTTCCCATCGACCTGGTCCCGGTCTACATCCTGGCCGTCCTGTTGCACGACCAGGACGGGTTGGTCGCCGTGGTCGACGACCTATCGACGGACGAGTTGGACCTCGCCGACCGCCTCATCGCCCGCGTCCAGCATACGGGCGAGGAGGAGCTGCCCACCGAGCTCACGATGGTCCCGTCTGGCCAGGGCAACGGAGCCGCATCGGCTGACGAGGCGGACGATGATGACGACGCGGAGGCTCTGGGAGGCGAACGAGCCGCGCCGCGTACTGCCCGCTCGACATCGAGAGCGACCACGACCCCAGCTGGGTGGACCTCATCCGCGAACGAGGCCTCGGCCGCCTCGGCTGGAGTACCGACGGTTCCTGTCCCGGCAACCCCGCAGGGGGTCAGCGACGGCGACGAGTGCACGTCAACCGACTTCGCCGGACTCACGACCCACCTCGGGCGGCAGATCTCCGGTGACACCATGGCGGGTGGGAACACCGGGCTCGCCATCGAGGCCGCGATGGTCGTTGGCGGCCTGCCGGTGATCGGTCGGGTCGGGCTCCCCACGGTGCTGACCGCGTGGGCCACCAAGTTCGCCGCGGAGTACCTGCAGGGCATGCTGCCGTCGATGTGGGAGTCCACCGTCTTCGAACACGACCCCGGTGAGCTGTGGGAGGACGACGTCGAAGGCGGCTACGTCGACGCGATCACCATGCGCTTCTCCTCGCAGGGCTGGGATCCCGGACCGACCCTCATCGAGCTCGCCGTGATCCTCGCAAGCCAGGTCAGCTCCAGTGTCCTCAACCGCCACCTGAGGAAGCCGCGGGCCGGCGATCCGGGCGTCACCGAGCTCTGGGGTGAGCTCGTCTACGACAGCATGGCGAACATGGAGTCGGCCTACGCCGAGGCCGAGTTGGTGGCCGAAGTGGTGACCTGGATCGCCAGCGAGGTGATCGGCGAGCTGGTGGATGTCTCGGGTGTCGCCGCCGACAACCTCGTGTTCCCACCCGAGTGCTGGGAGGCCCGCACGGAGCGACCCGATCTGGACGACTCGGTGCGGCTGCACTACCTCGACGCCATCGAACGCGGCACGGTCGACGAGCACTTCCTCGCAACCGAGCTCGGCACCGGCACGATCGAGGGAAGCTGGGAGTTGCCCATCGGCAGTGCGATCCTCGGCGTCGGGTTGTCCCAGGACGTCCGGGACGCCAGCGCGTCCTTCGGGGCGACGGGCGACGTCGAGGTTCGTTCGCTCGCGGTGACCTGGGACCCGTCACGTCGTCAGGTCGAACCGGGGGATGAGGTCACGTTGCAGCTGGAGGTCCGCCACGCTCACGATGGCCAGGTCCGCATCACCGACTCGTTGGGGCAGGTCGACGAGGTGGTGGACGCCGGCAGAGGCCACACCGTGACCTACACGGTGCCGGCCGACTGGGACGGCACCCCGATCGCCATCATCGCGACCAGCTTGAGCGACACCGGCATGCGTTCCTCTTCCCACCCGAACTTCCGCGGCGAGGTAGCGCGCACCGCCTGGCTCAACGACGAGGACGACGGGCTGTACGTCGAGCCAACGGTGAGTTGCATCGAGGAAGGGCAGACCGTTCGGTTCGAGGCGACGGACACGCCGCTCGGCGGCGATCCGGTCGAGGTGACGTGGTCGGCCGAGGGCGGCACCATCTCCTCCGACGGCACCTTCACCGCACCGTCCCAGGCCGGCTCGGCGACGGTGACCGCGACCTCGGTCCAGGATCCCGATCGTCAGGTCACGATCCCGTTGACCGTTGGCATCTGTGACACGTGCCGTTGGGAGCTCACGATCGACGGCGACCTGTACGAACATGATGGCGTGTCGGCATCAGGGAGCTCGATGGACCTGTGGGACGTTGACTGGGAGACGGGCGCCTGGGGCAGCCTGAAGCTCGGCACCCCGGACGCGGGCCAGGAGGGTGGCATCATCCTCGTCAACGACCCTCCTACCCCGTCGACGGCGACCCAGCGGCCCATGCATGTCGTGCAGATGCCGTGGTTGGTGCGAAGCGTGTGGGAAGGGGTCTTCGTGCCGGCCGAGCGACCCACCAGACTTCACGCCCTGCTCGACGAGTCCGAGGCGGAGATCCCGGGGTGGCAGCTTCAGCCCGCCCAAGCACGGCTCGATCACTCCCTGGTCATGGACGAGGGCTGGAAGACGTGGCAGTTCGAGGAGCCCCGACATCCGACCCTTCCGATGGAAGGTGAAGTGGTCGGGCCGGTGATGGTCGGTAGGAGCGCCACCGGCACCATCGACGGACGGCAGCGGTCGATGAGCGAAGGACTGATCGGTGAACCGCTCTACGGCAGCATCTCGTTGCGGGTCGAGGGACGGTTCCGCCCACCGTTCAAGGACCGTCCCAACCGTGACTTCGTCTTCGGCGAGGGCGTGCCCGAGGATGGCGATGGGCCGTCGGTCGGCATACGCAACTTCGACGTCGAGGCCGACTTCGCCCGGTGTGGGGGCGTCTCCGAGGAGATGTATGACCGCCGCAGCTACGATGACCCCGGGTTCGATCCGAGTTCCAGCCCCGTTCCCGACCGGCCGGTGTTTCCCGGAGGGTGACGCGGCGTCCCTGTCGCCGCGGTGGGTGAGGCAGGTGACCTAGGCTGTGGCTCGTCCCGACAAGCCAA
>SKNK01000090.1 GCA_007120565.1 Nitriliruptoraceae bacterium
CCGGGTCCGGGGTGAACCAGGCTCCCCCACACACGGCCGGGAAAGGTCCCGGCAGGTTCGTCTCGTCGACGCCAGCGCGTTCGATCTGGTCGGTGAGGTCACGACAGGTCGCTCGAGCTGCCTCGACGTCGATCCCCCGGTGCTCAGCGGGGTAGGCGGCCAGCCGTTCCTCGGCTCGCGCCAGCAGAGCCAGCGCGCCCACCGGGTTGCCGCGCTGGATGTGCACCCCGGCAACGGCGACCTGGATCACCCCTTGCCAGAGGTCCTGATCCGCCTCGGGTGACGCGTGCCACACCGCCTCGAGGCACTCGTGGGCCTCGAAGAAGCGCTGCTGGTTCCACAACTGGATGCCCAGCTCGAGCGCTTCCTCGACGGTCGAGGGGTCATGGTCCTCGGTCAGTGGGACGCCGGTCGTGTCGTAGGGCAGCGGTCGTCCCGTGCGGTCGCGCGGCCTGGCCTGTTCCGGCCGGCCGTCTTCCCGTCGGTCACGTTCTGCGCCCGTCACGTCGTCCTCTTGGTCGTCGGTCGGTCCCTGCAGGCTATCCCCAACCCGCAGGGCTCCTTCGGTGTCGAGGTAGTCTGGCCGGCGTGCCAGAGCTCCCCGAGGTCGAGTCCGTCCGTCGCCAGCTCGTCCCCGAGCTGACCGGCCGTACCGTGGTGACCGCGTGGTGGGATGCTCACCCACACGCCCGCATCTCCGACGTCCACCTGATCGAGGGCCAGCGGATCGTCGACGTCCGGCGACGGGGGAAGTTCCTGCTCAGCACCCTGGAGCGACCCGACGGGAGCCGCCAACACGAGCTCGTGTTACACCTGGGGATGACCGGCTCCTTCCGGGTGCTGCCGATCGATGGGCCGAGCGCACCGGCACCGGTGGCCTCGGAGGTGGTCACCCACGTCCGTGCGAGCTTCGTGCTCGACGATGATCACGTCCTGCTCTTCCGCGATCCCCGCCGGTTCGGACGGGTGTCGGTCGTCCCGACGGGCGACTACCGGGACCGGGTGCCGACCCTGGCGGTCCTCGGCCCCGAACCCCTGTCGGAGGACTTCGAGGTCGCCGCCTTCGCCGCGGCCCTCGCCCGGACCTCCTCGCCGGTCAAGGCCAAGCTGCTCGACCAGCGGCTGGTCGCCGGTGTGGGCAACATCTACGCGGACGAGGCACTGTGGCGGGCACGGATCCACCCGGCATCCCGCCGGGTCGGCAAGGCGCGCGCAGGGCTGCTGCACCAGGCGATCCGCGAGGTGCTCGCCGCGGCGATCGAACGCGAAGGCACCACCTTCCGTGACTATCAGATGGTCAACGGGCAGAGCGGCCGCTACGCCGAACAGCTCGATGCCTACGGCCAGGGCGACCTGCCCTGTCGCCGCTGCGGCACCGCCATGCGGCGGACCGTGATCGCGCAGCGAGGCACCACCTACTGCCCGAGCTGCCAACGGGCCTGAAGACGGCGAGGTAGCTCGTCCGTGGCACGACGGGAGAACCGGAACCCCGCTGAACGCCGAGGACGGGGTGGTCTCAGTGCAGCGCTGGGGCTCGGAACGCGCCCGCGATCAGGCCGTGAGCGAAACGTTCTGCCTCTGCCGGGTCGTCGACGCGGACGTGCATCGGAGGGAAGGTGAAGTAGGACAGGATCAGCCGCATGATGACCTCGGACGCCGCGTCCGGTTCGACGTCCCGGAGTTCTCCCCGCTCGATCCCCTGCTCGATGAGTCCACGGAACAGCTCCAGCCCGCCGATCACCACCGGTCCCCCGTTGGCCGTGACCCGTGGGAGCAGCAGCCCCGGTTCCTCGTCCCGGCCCTTGGTGAGCACCGGATGGTCGACGAAGAACCGCACCCCGGCGAGGAAGGCCGCTTCGAGTTGTACCGCGGCGTCCCGGTGGTCGGCCGCCGCTCGCTCCAGATCGCGCACGAACCGGGCGGCTTCACGCTCCAGCAGTGCATCGACCACCGCATCCTTGTTGGCGAAGTGGCGGTAGAGCGTCGCCTTGCCGGCCTTGGCGTCGCGGGCGATGTCCTCCATCGTGGTTCGGCGGATCCCGACGGCCACGAAGCGACGTGCGGCCGCGGCGAGCAGGTCCTCTCGCCGCCCACGGCGGCCGGTCCGTGCTGCCTCGTCGACCACGCGAGCTCCTCCGCCAGACCATCGCCCTACCACGCGAACGGAACGGTAGTACGCGCAACGTTCCGTCGGGGAGAAGGCGTGCTGACCTCCCGTCCGTCGCTCGTCCCCGAGCCGCCTGCTGGCGGGAGGTCACTCCCTCCTGGTACAACCTCGAAGTGAACGTATGTTCGGTCATGCGCGCGAGGGAGTCCCCGTCGAATGCCAGCCGAGGCTCGATGAGCACCGGTGCGACACGATGGCCAGCCAGAGAGGCAGCGATGAGCATGAGCCAGACCGGCACCCCGTCGACGCGCGCAGCGACCGCCATCCAGGGACGATTCGAGGACCTCGGCACGCCGCTGTTCGCCACGACGTTCGTCGTGCTCGACCTCGAGACCACCGGCCTCGCCGCGACGCGCGACCGCATCACCGAGATCGGCGCGGTCAAGGTCCGAGGCGGCGAGGTGCTCGGGGAACTCCAGACCTTCGTGCACCCGGAGCAGCCCATCCCAGCCACCATCACGGCGGTCACCGGCATCACCGACGCGATGGTCCGCGACGCTCCGCCCATCGCCGCGGTGTTGCCGACGCTGCATCGCTTCCTCGCGAACACCGTGCTGGTCGCCCACAACGCCGCCTTCGACGTCGGGTTCCTCCGGGCTGCCGGCGAGCGGACCGGGCACGGCGGCTTCGATCCGACGGTCATCGACACGGCCCGGCTCGCTCGACGTCTGCTGCGCGACGAGGTGCGCAACGTCCGCCTCTCGACGTTGGCTACCCACTTCCGCAGTCGCCACACCCCGACCCACCGGGCCCTGGCCGACGCGCGGGCCACGGTCGACGTCCTGCACGGGCTCATCGAACGTGCCGGGACGCTCGGCGCAACCACCCTCGAGGATCTGCAGGCGCTGACCCGATCCAGCTCGGATCGACGGTTCCGGCGCCGTTCGTTGGTCAAGGACGCACCCCGCACGACCGGGGTCTACCGCTTCTTGGACGAGCGCGAGGAGGTGCTCTACGTCGGCAAGGCAACGGATCTCCGCAGTCGCCTGTTGACCTACTTCAGCAGCGATCGCCGACGACGGACCGACGACCTGGTCCGCGAGACCGCCCGCGTGACGTGGACATCTACCTCGACGCTGTTGGAGGCCGAGGTAGCCGAACTCCGCGAGATCCGCCGGTGCCAGCCGCGCTACAACCGGCGCTCCAAACGCGTGCCTCCCCCGGCTTACGTTGCGCTCACCCGTGAGCCGTTCCCTCGGCTGTCGATCGTCGCTTCCCCGCGTGACGCTCATCTGGCGGCCCTCGGCCCCCTACCGTCACGACGGGTCGCCGAGGAGGTGACCGAGGCGCTGCAGGCGGCCTTCCGGGTACGGACGTGCACCGATCGACTGCGGGTCTCCCAGGATCACTCGGCCTGTGTGATGAAGGATCTCGGCCGTTGCGACGCCCCCTGCGACGGTGCGATCACCCGGGAGGGCTACGCCGAGGTGGTCGACGCCGTCACCGACGGGTTCACTGACCCCACCAGGGTGCTGGCCGAACTCCGGGACCGGATGCTCTCGTTGTCAGCGGAGGGACGCTACGAGCGTGCCGCGCAGGAACGGCAGCGGTGGCAGACCGTGGCCCGTGCACTCAGCGGCCTGCGTCGCCGCACGACCCTCATCGGAGCGGGAGAACTGATCGTCGCGCGGGAGCAAGGGGATCAAGCGGAGGTTGTGGTGGTACGCCACGGTCGCCTTGCGGGTTCGTTGCGGGTCCCGACGCCCGTCGATATCGCTGCGCTGGCCGACCGGTTGGCGTTGCTGCCCTTGGAGGAGCACCTGCCCGACCCCGGACCCGAGCATCACGAAGAGATCGATCGGGTGCTGGACTGGATGGAGCGGTCACCGGTGAGGTTGCTCTGGTGCTCGGGCAGGTTCGCGGAGCCGGTCGCTGCAGGCCGGATCCTCCACGAGGCGCATACCCAAGCCCTTCAGGTAGCGCGCGCGGTCCACCGCGACCGGCAGGTCCTCTCCGGCGCCAAGGTCAAGCGACGCAGCGCGCCCGTGGCGGAACGCACGGCCTGACATCGCTGCGGGCTCAGGTCGGCTCACCACCTTGGGTTCAGGTCAGCTCGAAGGGGTTGCTCCACACGTCCGCGAGCCGCTCGCGGGAACCGGGCTCGCGGCCGAGCCAGGTGACCCGGACCCGGTAGCGGCCGGGATCGGCCGACGTCCCCGGCGGCGCGTCGCTCCATGCCGGCACCAGGTGGCCGCGCAGTTGGTTCCAGTAGAGGGGCCAGATCGCGATCTGACCGGGTAGCCATCGGTCGACGGCCGGAGCGTCGGCATGACGGTCGAGTTCGTCATCCGCAACGACCCGGTGGTGGTCGTCCCGCACGCTGGTGACGAAGCGTTGCCATCCTGGGTAGTGATGCTCGACGAACCGGTCGCCCTGGTTCGCTGCGGTGACGGTGATGCGCACGGTCTCCCCGGGCGCGTAGACGGCTCGGTCGGTCATCACCTGGACGTCGAACGCCTCGAAGGCCGGGTCCGGCAGGTGCAGCGGTTCAGGGTCGTTGGGGGTCACGCAACGACCGACCCCGGAGCCAGGTCCGCATCAGGGCTCAACAGGCGAACCGTCCCATCGGGTTCCAAGCCGCCGAGGATGAGGAACTCGCTGACGAACCCGGCGATGCGTTTGGTCCCGAGGTTGACCGCACCGACGACCGTCCTGCCGAGCAGTTGCTCCGCGTCGTAGTTGGTCACCTTCGCGCTGGTCTGCAGGTGCCCCACAGGGCCGAAGTCCACCGTCAGCTTCCAGGCCGGATCCCGTGCCTCCGGGAAGGGTTCGACGTCGATGACCTCACCGATGCGAAGATCGAGGGCGAAGAACCCCTCGGCACCGACCTCGGGCTTGCGCGGATGCAACGCCGGGTCGTACGGGCTCCCCTCCGGGTCCAGCCGATGTTGTTCACCCACGGGCTGCCTCCTTGAGCTGCCGGCTGCGCTCGACCCAACGACGTTTGAGGTCCTCGGCCGTCCCGTCATCGATGGTCGCCTCGGCCCGAGCGATGCCCCCTTCGAGGCTGTCGACCGCATCCGCGGCGTACAGCCCTGCGGCGGCGTTCAGGAGCACGATGTCACGGTGCGGACCCCGTTCGCCCGCCAGGACCGCATCGGCGATCGCCACGTTGACGGCGACGTCACCGCCCCGAAGCTGTTCCGGCGTAGCCCGGTCGAGGCCGAGGTCGCTGGGATCCAGTTCGGAGGTGGTGACCTGCCCATCGGCGACCTCCCAGAGCTGTGACGGGCCGGTCGTCGTCAGCTCGTCCAGGCCGTCGCGCCCACGGAACAGCAGGACGTGCCGTTTCCCGAGCCGGACCATGGCCTCGGCCATCACCGAGGCCAGGCGCTCGTCTGCCACCCCGACCGCCATCGCGGGCGCGTGTGCCGGGTTCGACAGCGGGCCGAGCAGGTTGAAGACGGTGCGGACCCCGAGTTGCTGGCGCACCGGTGCGACGACCCGCATCGCCGGGTGGAACGTCCGGGCGAACAGGAACCCGATCCCGAGCTCCTCGATGCAGATGGCGACGTCCGCGGCCCGCATGTCGAGGTCGATCCCCCAGCCCTCGAGCAGGTCTGCACTGCCGCAAGCGCTGGAGGCCGCACGGTTGCCGTGTTTGGCGACGGGTTGGCCGCTGGCCGCGACCACGACGGCCGCGATCGTGGAGATGTTGAAGGTGTCTGCGCCATCTCCGCCGGTGCCGACCACGTCGACGGTCCGCTGCCGGCAGGCGTCCGTGAGGTCGATGTCTGCCGCTGCATCGAGCATCGCTCGGACGAACCCGGCGATCTCCGAAGGCGCCTCACCCTTGGCGCGAAGCGCTACGAGCAGACCGGCAACCTGGGACGGCTCGGCATCGCCTGCCATCACGGTGGCCATCACCCAAGCTGCGAGGTCTTCGGTCAGATCCTCGTGTCGGAGCAGACTCTCGAGCACCTGGGGCCACGAGACCCGCGGATCGTGCCGGGCGGTCATCGCATCTCGCGGAGAGCGGCAGACACCTGCTTCGCCGCCGAACCGCTGTCGCCGTAGGGAGGGAGTTCCGCACCCTCGAGGGCCGTCACACGCTTGGCCAACTCGAAGGGATCGACCGGCTTGATGAGCCAGTCGTTCGCCCCAGCCCACTGGGCCAGCCAGATGTCCTGCGCGCGCTCGTACAGGATCAACGACGGGACCGCTTGGACGTCGCCGAGGTCGGCTTGGGCCCGCAGGTCGTAGAGCATCGCGTAGCCGCCGCGGGGTTGGAGGTCTCCATCCACCACCAGGACGTCGAACCGGTCGCCTTCACGGAGCAACCGCTGCCGAACCTCGTCACCGGAGCTCGCTTCCACGACCTCCGCGGCAGCCTGGAGCTCGAGGGCACTGACGGCACGCTGCCGTTCCTTGGCATCCTCCGAGACGACGAGCACCCTCACGGCGTACCTCCACAGGTCGTTGGACCCGAAGTCGTTGGCCCGATCACTGGGCACGAGCCCAGGGCCAACCGTAGCGTCCCAGGACCGCAGGCTCATCGTGAGACCAACGGGAGACGGGACACGCCAGGCCCCGCACGGCGAACCGCGGTGGCTGCGGGTCGTCATACTGCAGTTCGTAGTTGTGCGGCTACGCAACGCGATCCCGGCTGACCGCCCGACGCCAGGCTGTGCCGTCCGGCGAGCGGTATCCTCGTCCTGCCCGGTAGACCGCCGGGCCGGGGGATCCGCCCCTGGAAGCGCGAGGAGCGCGACCAGCCAGGCGCGCCGTCGGGAGCGGCGTACGACCGTCGCGACGATCGACGGACTCCGGATCAGCACCGACCCGCCGCTGGCAGCGAGGAGATGGCGATGCTGACCCCTGACGACGATCATCCCGTGTTGGTCCCGGTCGCGAACCCCGCATCGATCGGCCCACTCCTCGGTCACGCGGCCGCACTCGCAGGCCCACACGGCACGGTCCACCTGCTCACGCTCCTCGGCCCCAACGCGGACGCCGACGACCATGCCCACGCGGAACAGGGACTCGACGAGGTACGCCGCGATGCCGACATCCTCGGCGTCAACGTGCGTGGCGAGGTCCGCACGGCGGCAGATCCCGCGTCTGGTGTGCTGACGGCGGTCGCGGAGACCACCCCCGCGCTGGTCGTCATGGGTTGGCGTGGGCAGAGCTCAAACACCGACATCTTCGGCCGCCTCATCGACCACGTCGTCGGACGGTCCAGCGTGCCGCTGGCGGTGGTCCGGCTCGGACTACAACCCCCGAGCCGTCTGTTGTTCCCGGTCTCCGAGGAGCACCTGCTGCCGGGAGGGACCGGCAGCCTCAGCTTGGCCATCGAACTGGCGCAACGTGTGCGCGAGCACTCCGGGTTCCCGTCGACGGTCCTGCGCACCGGTGCCCGCACCGGTGAACTGCCGGAGTCGGTCCAGCGCCTCGGCGACCGCGTGCATCACGATCCACGACGAGCTCACAAGGCGGTCGAAGCCTTCGCGCGCCCCGACGATCTGATCGTCGCCGCGGTCGCGCCGACCGCATCGGGACTTCGAGCCGCGACCACACATCTGGCCTGGGCGGCCCCCGAGGCCACCCTGATGGTTGCGGTCGATGTCGGCCCCACCAGGAACAAGGGCATCGTCGATGCGGTCGCCGACGCGGGACGTCCCGCCCCCAAGCGGCCCGATCCTCCCGCGGAGGAGGTCCGGATCGTGGTGACGATCCGCCTGCCCGAGGAGGACACCCTCACGCCCGAGCGGGCCGAGGAGGTCCTCCGCGGCGTCGGAGACACCGAACTGGTCATGTCCTGGTGGCCAGCGAGCGACGATCGGGCACACATCGGCGCGACCGTCGTCGTACACAGCGGCGGCGTGAACGCGGCCATGGCGCGGGTGATGACCGCGATGCACGACGCCCCGGACCTGCAGGGTGCCGAGATCACCTACGAGCTCGATCGCGGCGCCCCGCGTACTCGGGCCGAGGTCTCGTCACGAACCTCGCCTTAGCGCTGGAGGCACGAGCGGAGCCCCGGCCACACCACGGGATACCGGTAACCTGGGCCGTCCACGATGGGGAGTTCGATGCCGGACCCTGAGGTCACACCGCAGGACGCAGGGCACGCCGCCCACGACGACGTCCAGGTGGTCGATGCACGCGGCTTGTCCTGCCCGATGCCGGTCCTGGAGTTGGCCAAGGCGATCGACGACATCGAGGTCGGCAGCCGGATCCGGCTACTCGCCACCGATCCCGCCGCGAAGGTCGACGTCCCCGTGTGGTGCCGGATGCAGCGCCAACGCCTGGACGCGCAGTACCTCGACGACCATGTATGGACCTTCGACGTGCAGCGCACCCGCTGACCGCACAGCATCCGTCCGCACCGCTGGGCCGACGTTGAGCCGAAGCCGGACCGTCCCCCGGCAACCCCGCAGGGTGACGGACCTACGCGGACGCATCGAGCGAGGCGAGGATCCGTTCGACGAGGACTCGGACCTCGCGTGGCGCCATCCCTCCGTCGATCTCGAGGTGGTGGCGCAAGCCATCGGCATCGATGCGGAGCCTCCCGCGTAGCCAGAGCGGCTCGGCGACGGCGCCACCGACGTCTGCCGCGGCGGCGGCCGCAACCTCATCCGGAAGGGAGCGAAGGTCGCGGACCACCGTCGGTTCCTCGCCGAGCGTCACGTACGCCAGGGTTCCGCCGTCGTGCCAGCGCGAGGCGAGCGCGTTCCAGACCTGCTCGTAGCACTCCCACGCCGACTGGCTACCGAGGTCCTCGAGATCCGCCCCGGTCTCGTCGCGGATCGCGGCGAGCACGAGCGCGTGGACCGTCTCGGTCAACGACTTCGAACCGTCCTCAGGAGCCGCGAAGACCCGCGCGAGCCAACCGAGCCGTCCAACGCAACGGCGTTCGATGCGTTCGACGACCGCGTCGCGAACGTCGTCGGACCAGAGACCAACCAGGATGTGGTGCCAACCGGAGCCGTCATCGTCCACGTCCGCGGGGGTGGGTCAGAACGTGGCGCTCTCACCACAGGCGCAGGAACCCGAGGAGTTGGGGTTCTCGATCGAGAAGCCCGACGCTTCGAGGGATTCCTTCCAGTCGATCACCGTGCCGTGCAGGTAGGGGGTAGACATCTTGTCGACCCGGACCTTGATGCCGTGGTGGGTCTCCTCGAGATCCCCATCGAGTTCACGGTCGTCGAAGAACAGCGCGTACCGGAAACCCGCGCACCCTCCGGCCTGCACGGCAACGCGCAGGGCGATGTCGTCGACGTCGGGCTGGTCGGTGAGGAAGCTCCTCACCTTCTCTGCCGCGGTCTCCGTCAGCGAGATCGTCGTGGTGTCACTGGTCTGGACGGTGTCGGCGCTCACGCTCGGCTCCTCGTCGGGCGGCCTGTCGGCCGCTCGTAGGGGTCGCTGGGGGGTCGCTGGAGTGGGTCACTCCCGCTCGGTCACCCGGTCAGGCTTCTCGTTGTACTGCTCGGACAGGCAACCTCGCTGCACGACCGATGGTGGTGCCGGTCGGTTCGGGACGGGCACCGGGTCCAGATGCGAGTGTATCGACGTCGGTGGCCACGTCGATGACCCCCTCATGCCCACCACCGGACGTGGGGCACGATCACCGGCCGGGGCACGTGATCACCGATCAGGGCACGAGGCGCTCCGCGTCGCGAGCGAGTATCGCGGCGGCCTTGCGGACGTCCGCGGCCGGATCGGTGCCGGGTCCGTCCGGCGACGCCGCGACGACCGCCGCGAGTTCGGGTGCTCCGTCGCCCTCCTGCCCCACGACCGCAGCCACCGCGATCGCGTGCCGCTCCCCCATCCCGGCTACCTCGCCGACGACCTTGCCGGCGACTGAGGTCGCGTCGAGCTTGCCCTCGCCGGTGATCACCAGATCGGCGCCCTGGAGTGCCTGGGGCAACCCCACGAGCTCGGCAACCGCGGGTGCCCCGGGGGTGAAGCGTGCTCCGATGGCGCAGGCGAGCGCGAACCCGAGCCCACCGGCCGCACCGGCCCCCGGAGCGGTGTCGATCCTGGCGCCATCGGCCAGGTCCCGCGTCGCGACCTCGGCCCAGATCTGCAGGGCCGAGGTCAGCTGCGTCACCTGTTCCGGGGTCGCTCCCTTCTGCGGACCGAACACCCGGGCGGCGTCCGACAAGGTCGTCGAGACGTCCGACAACAGCTCAACCTCGATGTCGTCGAACGAGGCGCTCCATCCGCGATCAGCACGGGCGACACGGTGGAGTTCGTCCGCACCGATCTTCAGCCCAGATCCCTCCGAGGTGCGCAGACGCCACCCGAGGCCCAGCAGCGCTCCAGCGCCTCCGTCGACGGTCGCAGAGCCACCGAGCCCGACCAGGATGCGTCGTGCACCGGAGCTGCGAGCGATCTCGATCAGCTGGCCGACCCCGTAGGTCGTGGTCCGCATCGGGTTGCGGCGCTCCTCGGGCACCAGCGCGAGACCGCACGCGAGGGCCGACTCGATGACCGCCGTGCCGTCGTCCCACCGGGCCCACTCCGCCTCGCAAGGGTGGCCAAGCGGACCGGCGACCTCCGCACGCAGCCGTTCGGCGCCCGAGCCGGCGACGACGTCGAGGAGGCCCTCACCTCCGTCGGACATCGGCACCTCGACCACCTCGTCGTCGGGCCGCTCGTGGCGCCAGCCTGCAGCGATCGCGGTGGCCGCCTCACGAGCGGACAGGGTCCCCCCGAAGCCGTCCGGTGCCACCACGACCTTCACGTCATCGCCTCCTGTCCGATCGGCAGCCTACAATCGGCAGACGCTGCTCTCGACGCCGCAGCAAGGAAGGGCACCGACGATGACCACGAGCACCTGGGTGACGATCGCCGCGCACGACACGCCGTTCCTCGCTCAGCTGGTGACCGACCACCTCGAGGACGCCGGGTTCGAGACCCGCCTGCTCTCGGACAGTGGCGGCGGCAACCTGCCCCACATCTCGTTCGGGTCCGGCGGCTACCGCGTCCAGGTCCCGAGCGATGACGAAGCTGCGGCGCGTGAGGCCCTCTCGACCCTCCGTGAGGACGAACTCGTCGGTGTGGACGTCGGGAGCTTCACCGACCACGAAGGCGTACAGCCTCCGGTCGAGGGCACCGGCACCCCGGCCCGAGGGTCCTGGTCGATGCCGACGCGGATCCTGGCGCTCGTGCTCGCAGGGATGACGATCTACCTCGCCATGATGATCCTCGAACTGGTGGCGTGGCCCTTCTGACCTGGGCTCGACCTGGACTCGAGCTGGGTCACAACGGTGGGGACCGCCACCGCCGGCCACCTCACGCG